>CAXTFP010000353.1:0-4243 GCA_964243135.1 uncultured Lichenihabitans sp. | reverse complement strand
GGTATTCGAGGCTGACTCTCAGATGCGGGTCGGCCTGCCAGCGGCGCGTGTCGTTGCTCTTGAGGTCGGGCCGGCCCATCACCTTGACGGGGAAGCCGAGGCGCAGCCGCCCCTCGGGGCGGGGCACCGCCGCCGGCCCGCCGTCCTTGCGCTTGCTCGCTTTCGCCATGGTCCCCACGCGGCTGCCGTTCGATGACGGCCAATCCGTCCGGACCCGCAAAGGTTCAGGCGGGAGCCGGATGAGGACATGGGGAGCGCCGGCCAGGAATCGGCGGCGTCGCACCTCGCCGCTGGGCACCATCAGTTTCGCCGCGGTGTTCAGCATGGACGAGACCGGCCGAGGATGAGCCCTCGGCGGACGATGTCGGTCGGGACACGGCGGAATGCGCCTCAGGCTCGCGACCTTCGAGCGCCCCTTGGCTCACTCGGCCCACTTCACCCTGCCACCCATGTTCCCTATGGTCGGCCTAAGGACCCCGCGGGCGAACCGGCGACATCACCATGAACGCACCCCTCCGCCTGACGTCGCTCGCCCACGGCGGGGGGTGCGGCTGCAAGCTGTCACCCGCGGTGCTGCGGGATATCTTGGCCCGGATGCCGGCCGCCAAGCCCTACGCCAACATGATTGTGGGCATCGAGACGGGCGACGACGCGGCCGTCTACCGGCTCAACGACGGCCAAGCGCTCATCGCCACAACCGACTTCTTCACGCCCATCGTCGACGACCCACGCGACTTCGGCCGCATCGCCGCCGCCAATGCGCTGTCGGACGTCTACGCCATGGGCGGCACGCCGATCTTCGCCCTGGCGTTGGTCGGCATGCCGGTCGACAAGCTGCCGGTCGAGACGGTCCAGGAGATCCTGGCGGGCGGCGCCTCGATCTGCGCCGAGGCCGGCATCCCGGTCGCGGGCGGCCATTCCATCGACAGCCCAGAACCGCTCTACGGCCTCGTGGCCCTGGGCCTTGTCCACCCCGACCTCGTGCTGCGCAACGTCGGTGCCCGCGCGGGCGACCGGTTGGTGCTGACCAAGGGGCTCGGCATCGGCCTCTACGGCGCGGCGCTGAAGCGGGGCGAACTGCCGGACGCGCACTACGCCGCGATGGTGGCATCCTGCACGCAGCTCAACGTGCTGGGGGCCGACATGCCGGCGATCTCCGGCGTCCACGCCATGACGGACCTCACAGGGTTCGGCCTGCTCGGCCACGCGCTCGAGACGGTGCGGGGCTCGGGGCTGGACCTCGCGATCGACTTCGCGGCCCTGCCGCTGCTGCCGGGCGTGGCGGAGCTCGCGGGCGCGGGAGTCAGGACCGGCGCGTCGGGGCGCAACTGGGCGAGCTTCGGCCGCGACGTGGACCTCGGGGACGGGCTCCCGTCCTGGGGACGCGACCTCCTGTGCGATCCGCAGACCAGCGGCGGCCTGCTCATCGCCGTGGCGCCCGAGGCGCTCGAAGCGGTGATGCGCAAGGCCGGGGAGCGAAGCTTCGGCCGCGCCGCCGTCATCGGCACCTTCGCCGAGGGCCACGGCCGGGTGACGGTCGCCTGACGCCGCCGATGGAAGCGCTGTCGCGCTGGCTCCGGGCCCCGCTTCAAATCGAGGAGGTGCCGGTGCGGCTTCCGACCGAGCACAGTCGAGGGACCGAACCTCACGGGAACGCCTGATGGCTCGTCCGAAGCAGATGGACGCGCGGGCGCCGCTGACCGAAGCGGAGATCGCGGCGGCGTCCTACGCCGGCAGTGCGGAGCACAAGGCGACCCGGTGGTGGGGTGGCCTTTCCAAGGCCCACGTCGGAGCCGATGGGACGGCCACGAGGCCCGGCAAGCAGCTGACGACCCTGTGTCGCCTGACGGGTGAGGCCGACCGGCACCGGGCCACGGCCTGGGTCCGCTCGGCCCTGGCCCTGGAACAGTTCCGTCACTACGACGGCGATAAATTGTACCCCAGGCACATCTGGCATAAGGACGACGTCGGCCAGTACTGGTTCGGTTTCTGCATCAACGGCATCGCCGGAAGCTATAAGGGATGGCCCATCGAGGAGACGGAAAAACGTGAGATTTTCGGCTGACTGGCGAAACGACGGGGAGAACGCCGCGCCCGAGGAGCGAGCGACCGTCGCGGATCTGTCGCTGTTCCTGGACGGGATCAACGTCACGCAGCATCTCATCGAAGGCGGATCCCGGGATCACGTGACGGTCTCCCTTTACGGACTGGCGCACGGTATCGCTCACGATTGGTGGACCATCTTCGGGTCTCGGAACGAGGGCGTATCTCTTCTCAAATACCGCAGCGGTTACCTGCTGCCGGATGTGCGGATGCGATTCGACGGCGCGTCCTTCGACATCGAGGCACGGCAGCAGTTCTATCGGGACCCGGACGTCCGCTTCTGGGGAGGTGCCGGCGAGGTGCTGAGCCGAGAGGCCGGCGAAGCCTCGCTCGACGACCTCGTGACGACGATATTGGACCGCCTGGACGATGCCGGCGAGCGGCAGTCCGGGGCTTGGCTGCGATGGCAGCGCGTGCAGGCCTCGCGCGCCTCGACCGAGGCCGGCTTCTGCGAGGCGGCAGGCGGGCTTGGGCTCGACCCCTACACGATCAGCGACGAGGCTGCGGAGTTCATCGAAGGTGCCGAGCGCCTGTTCGAACGCGAAACCCTAGTGGAGTTCGTGTCGGGAGCCGCCGGCGTGAGGCAGGCGGACCTGCTGCTCTGGGCGGAGCAGATGCAGCGGCAGCGGGGCGACACCTATCGCCTTCCCGGCCTCCGGCCCGCCGTGGACGAGATCGAGCGCGCCGATCCGGCGCGGTCCGGAGAAGCCGCCTGGGCTGTCGGCTACCGGCGGGCGGGCGCGATGATGCGCGTGCTCGGCCTGGGGCCAGCCCACCGCTTCGACTCGTTTCAGGACGTCGCACGACGTCTGGAGGCGTCGTCCCGTTTCGTTCCCGCGCCGGGGGTGGACGGCATCAGGGCGCTGCGCGGCGAGGGCGAGGACGGCATGAGGATCTATCTGCGAGATCACGGCCGATCCGCCGCAGCACCGGCCGGACACCTCTTCACGCTCGCGCGCGCGGTGGGCGACGCCGCCTGCTTCCCCGAAACGTCTCTCGCCCCGATCAACGATCTCCACAATGCGTTCCGCCAAGCGGCCGGCCGAGCCTTCGCGGCGGAGTTCCTCGCGCCCGTGGCCGAAATCCGCTCCATGCTGGATGATCGGCACGACCTCGTCACGATCGCCGACGAATTCTCGGTGTCCATGGCCGTCGTGACCCGGCAGATCGAAAACGAGACCCGGATTGCGCGCGCTTCGGCGTGACCATGGATCCGTCCTCCCCCGTCGGACGCTGACCATCCAGGCCGTGACGGCCGACTTCGACGACAGGACGGATCGCGTGACGAACAGCTACATCCCCGGCCTCATGATCGGCACGGCCCTCATCGCCTTCGGCCTCGGCCACGCCAACGGGGCGCGGGGGCGGACGATGTTCCCGGCCGCCTGGATCGACGGCGCGGTCCTGGCCTTCATCGGGGGTAACGTGCTCGTCTTCACCTACTTCGGGCTACATCCCTGAGCGGGAGGAGAGCGACGCGGCCGCCGATCCTCAACGATCCGGCGCGATCAGGCCGCGCATGGGAACCAGCGCATCGAGGGTGAGTTTCTGGGCCAGCGTGGCGAGCTCGCGTCCCTGGGCCGTCAGGGTATCGAGCTGCCGGCACAGGTGGTCGGCATGGAGCGCTGCGGCTTCGGGCACGGATCTGGCCTGCAGCAACGCCGCGACGTGGCTGCCCGTCGCCGCCATGTTGGCCCGCATCGCCTCGAACAGTTTGGTGTTGTAGAGCCCGAGAGCGTCGGCGGAGTTCGACGGCGCAGCTTGGGGCGCTCGCGCCACGCGCGTAGAAGCGTCCCGCGCGGCTGCCTCGACCTCCCCGCCCGAGGACCCGTCACGCCCGGACACGGCCTCGGTGGTCCCGTGCGGCACGTCCGTCAGATCGGCGACGGCGGCCTCGGTGATCCGGCTCGCGGCTTCAGGGGAAGCCACGGCGACGGGCGCCGCTTCCAGCCTCTCCGGCACGGCCTCGGCGGCGAGATCGGGCGCTTCCCGCGCGACGACCGCGCCGTGCGCCGCATCCACGACCAGCTCGGCCGCCCGATGCGCCGCATGGTCCATCATCGCGTCGGTGACGGGCGGGATCGCCGCGGTGCCCGAACTCGGGTCGGCGTTCGGCGCGGGGGGAAACGGATCCGAGTTC
>CAXTFP010000352.1:0-4246 GCA_964243135.1 uncultured Lichenihabitans sp. | reverse complement strand
CCAGACGCACCGCGTCGCAGGCGAGATGGAGGGCCGGGGCCAGCGCCGTCGTCGTGGAGGAGCCGCCCGACACGCCGGCCGGCGGCAGGTCGGTGTCGCCGAGCCGCACGTCGATCCGCTCCGGCGGCAGGCCGAGTCCGTCGGCGGCGATCTGGGTCAGGATCGTGTAGAGGCCGTTGCCGATCTCGTGGTGCGCGGTCTCGACCGCGGCGCGGCCGTCTGCCCCGACGCGGATGCGAAAGGTGGCCGGCGCGGTCTTCACGGGGCGGACCGTGCTGGCGCAGCCGAGCCCGACGCGCCACTCGCCCTCGCGCCACGTTCCGGGCACGGCGGGCCGGCGCTGCCATCCCGCCGCCCGCGCGCCCTCGTCGAAACAGCGCATCAGGGGGCGCGTCGAGAAGCGCCGGCCGTCGACGGGGTTCACGGCCGCGTCGTTGCGACGCCGCAGTTCGATCGGGTCGAGGCCCAGCGCGGCGGCGAGCTCGTCCACCGCGGATTCGAGCGCGAACAGGTAGGGCACCTCGGGCGGCGCCCGCATCGGGCCGGGCGTGTTGCGGTCGACCCGCACCACGCTTTCGCGCGTGCGGATCGCCGGGCAGGCGTAGAGCGCCGCCGTCACGTCGGTGCCCTCCATGGCGAAGTCGTCGAAGCGCGAGGTCGCGACCTCGGCCTCGTGCACCAGGGCGAGGAGGCGCCCGTCCGCGTCGGCCGCGAGGCGCAGGTGGTGGCGCGTCTCGGGGCGGTGCGTGGCGATGGTGAAGCATTGCCGCCGCGACGGCACCAGCGACACCGGCCGGCCGAGACGCCGCGCCGCCAGCGCCACGAGGGCGGTGTGCTGCGACAGGGCGAACTTCGAGCCGAAATGCCCGCCGATGAAGGGGCACACCACGCGCACGTCGGCCGGGTCCATCCCGAGCTGCGCGGCGAGGCCGTGCCGCACGGCGCCGACGTAGCGGGCCGGCTCGTAGATGGTGAGCCGGGGGCCGTCCCAGGCGGCCGTGGTGGTGAAGAGCTCGATCGGGTTGTGGTGCTGCACGGGCGTGGCATAGCGTTCGTCGACCGAAAGGTTGGAGCGGGCCAGCGCCGCATCGGCGTCCCCCACCGCGACGTCGCGGTGCTCGCCCTGGAGCTCCGACAGCGGCACGGCGCCGCCCGAGGCGAGGTCGATGCGCGACTCGGCGGGCTCCTCGGCCACCGTGAGGCGCACCCGCGCGGCCGCGTCCTCCGCGACCTCGACCGTCTCGGCCACCACCAGGGCGACGATCTGCCCGTGGTAGCGGATCTCCGGCCCGTCGAGCGGACGCCAGGTGGAGTTGGCATAGCCGCCCGCCATCATGTGCTTCACCGGGCGGACGGCGCCGCCGAACTCCCGGTGCGTGAAGACGCCGAGCACGCCCGGCAGGGCGCGGGCCTCGGCGGCGTCGATCTCAGTGATGCGGCCGCGCGCCACCGGGCTCGTGACCAGGGCCGCGTGGACGAGGCCTGGGAGCCGCACGTCCGAGGCGAAGCGCGCGCCGCCCGTCACCTTGGCGGGGCCGTCGACCCGGGCGAGGGACCGGCCGACGAAAGTGGGAGCGTTCATCGACCGGGCCTCGCCGACGGGACCGCCGCCATGGCGGCCCTGGACCGGGGAGGAATGCCGCGCCGGTGCGCGCCGTTCCGGCCCCGCCCGCGTCACGCTGCTGCGGGTAGGGGCCGTCGGCGCCGACGCCGCGGCCCGTGCTTCACCGTCGCGCCCGGGTGTCCCGTCCGCCGTCTCCGCACCTACAAACACCATGGATCCGGTGCCAGGAAACTTACGAGAATGGGGGAGGGAGAGGGGCTTCGATGCTCGTCTTCACGCCGATGGGGCGCGTCTTTGCGTCAGTGACGGAACACGAGCTCCATGCGGTCGGCGTGGAAGCGCGTGCGCAACGCCTGGAGGGGTTGTCCGGCGAGGTCGACGTCCACGGCCCGGGCCACGAGCACCAACCCGTCCGGCGCGGCCGCGAGCTGTTCCGCGTCGCCCGGCGACAGGCGCTCGGCCGTGAGCCGCGTTTCGCGGCGGCGGTAGTCCGCGACGCCGGCACCCCGCAGCGCCTCGGTGATGGAGCCGGTCTCGGCATAGGCCTGGACGATGTCGGGGAAGCGCTCGGCCGACAGCCAGGAGGTGGCGACCGACAGGGGCACGCCGTCCGCGACGTGGAGGCTCTCCAGGCGGTGCAGGGGCGCGCCGGGCGCGCAATCGAGCAGGCCCGCGGTCTCGGCGTCGGCGCGGACGCGGTCGGCGCGGATCAGTCGGCCGCTGGGGCGGCGGGACTGGGACAGGACGTTCTCGGAGAAGCGGGTGCGCGGGCCGACCGCGTAAGAGAGGCGCGGCGCGGGCGCGGTCACGAAGGTGCCGCGGCCCCGCTCGGCCCGCACGAGACCGTCGGCCGCCAGCGCCGCGATCGCGCGGCGCACGGTGTGGCGATTGACGGCGAAACGCCCCGCGAGGTCCTCCTCGGCGGGGAGGCGCTCCGCCATCGACCCGTCCGCGATGGCGGCGCGGATGCCGTCCGCCACGCGGCGCCACCGCGTGATGCCGTCGTCCGTGCGGTCCATGGGCGTGATTTTTCCCTGCATCGCGCCCGGCCCGCCATCATGTCGTCACCGTCGCAGAGCTGTCTCAGCACGGAATTTGTCGTGTTGTCTACTCAGATAGACAAATAGCTAATCGGATCAGGCGGGTGCGGGACATGGGCGAGACCAGCGGAGCGGACGAGGCACGGCGCCGGGCCATGGGCGCCCTGGCCTGCATGCCGGGCGCCCTCATGGAGGAACGCTACGCCGCCCTGGCGCCCGCGATGCCGCCCGCCGTCCCCGTGCGCGGGCCGGAGGTGGGGCTCGTCATGCTGCGGGGCCGGGCGGGGGGCGGCGGTGCGGCCTTCAACCTCGGCGAGGCCAGCGTCGTGCGAGCCTCCGTGAAGCTCGGCTCGGGCGAGGTCGGCCACGCGGTGGTGCTCGGCCGCGACGCCGACCACGCCCGCCGGGCCGCCCACCTCGACGCCCTGTGGCAGCGCCCGGAGTGGCGCCGCCGCGTCGAGGACGAGTTCGTCGCGCCCTCGCTCGCCGCCGAGGCCGCGGTGACGGCCCGCCGCGCCGAGGAGACCGAGGCGACCCGCGTCGACTTCTTCACCCTGGTCCGCGGGGAAGACTGATGTCGCTCGACTCCATCGCGGTCGAGGGCGGCCTCGCCGATCCGGTCTTCGGCGCCCAGGCGATCTTCCGCAGCCTGATGGAGGCCTTCGCCGAGCCCGGCACGGTGGCGGAGTTCGGCCCGCTCGTCTCGGCCCCCGCGCCCCTGGTGCCGGCCGCCGCGGCGCTGCTGGCAGCCCTCGCCGACGGCGACACGCCGATCTGGATGGCGGACCTCGACGGCGCCGGGCGGCCCGCGGCGCGCTGGCTGCGGTTCCAGACCAGCGCGCCGATCGCAGCGGATCCGGCCTCCGCCTGCTTCGCCCTGCTGCCCGAGGGCCACGACCCGGCCGGCTGGGGCGGCTTCCCCCTCGGCACGCCGGACTACCCCGACCGCGCGGCGACGCTGATCCTACCGGTCCGCGCCTTCGCGGGCGGCCCCCCGCTCCACCTCACCGGGCCGGGCATCGAGACCGTCCGGCAGGTCGCGCCCGCTGACCTCCCGGCCGGGTTTCTGCCCGTGATGGAGCTCAACCGCGCGCGCTTCCCGCTCGGCTTCGACCTCGTCCTCGTGGCCGGCACGGCGGCGCTCGCCCTGCCGCGCTCGACCCGCATCCGGGAGGGCTGACCCATGTACGTGGCCGTGAAGGGCGGCGAGGCCGCCATCGCCAACGCCCACAGGCTGCTGGCCGACCGGCGCCGCGGCGACCGAGCGGTGCCGGCGCTGACGCTGGAGCAGGTGACGGAACAGCTCGCTCTGGCGGTCGACCGCGTCATGGCCGAGGGCTCGCTCTACGATCCCGAGCTCGCCGCCATGGCGGTGCGCCAGTCGCGCGGCGACCTGATCGAAGCCATCTTCCTACTGCGCGCCTACCGCACCACCCTGCCCCGCTTCGGCCACGCGCGGCCCGTCGACACGGGGCGGATGCGGATCGAGCGCCGCGTCTCGGCCACCTACAAGGACCTGCCCGGCGGCCAGCTCCTGGGTCCGACCTTCGACTACACGCACCGGCTGCTCGACCCCGACATGGCCGGCGACCCGCCGGTCGCGGCGCCCGAGCGCCGGGCGCCCAAGGACGATGGGCCAGAG
>CAXTFP010000351.1:0-4270 GCA_964243135.1 uncultured Lichenihabitans sp. | reverse complement strand
TCGCGCTCGACATGGGCGAGCCCGAGGACACGCGCGACGCCGGCTTCCGCCGCGCGTCCTGAGCACGCCGGGCCGGAGCCGGCCCGGCACGCCCCACATCACCCCAAGCTTCGGACCCATGCCATGTCGAACGCCATGCAGTACCTCACGCTCGGCCTGGGTCAGGAGACCTTCGGCATCGACATCCGCCACGTCCGGGAGATCCTCGACATGCGCGAGGTCGCGGCCCTCCCCCAGGCGCCCCCCTTCCTGCTCGGCCTGACGGACGTCCGCGGGCGGGGCGTGCCCGTGGTGGACCTCCGCCTGAAGCTCGGCCTGCCCCCCGTGGCCGCGACCGCGGCGACCCGCATCGTCATCCTGGACGTGCCGATCGACGGGCAGCAGCGGGCCGTGGGCTTCGTGGCCGACCGGGTGATCGCCGTCGCCACCCTGGACGGCGAGGGGCTGGAGCCGCCGCCCGAGGTCGGCGGCCGCTGGCGTTCCCACTGCCTCGCCGGCATCGGCCGCAAGGACGACGCCTTCGTCGTGGTGCTGGCCATCGACCGCCTGATGGCGAGCGACGGCGAGGCCCTCGGGGCCAGGCGGATCGCCGAGGCCGCCTGACGGGCGACCCCCGGCCGGTCACTCCCACCCGTGTCAGAAGGACGAAAGAGCCGCGATGCAGCTCCACAAGGAAGACCTGTCGAACCGGCGCTTCGCGGCCATCGCCCAGTACGTGGAGCGGGAGGTCGGCATCAAGCTGCCCCTGTCCAAGCGCCTGATGGTCGAGAGCCGCCTGTCCAAGCGCGTGCGCGCGCTGGGACTCCGCGACCTCGACGACTACGCGGCCCACCTGTTCGACCGCGGCAAGATCGACGAGGAAGCCGCCTATCTGGTCGACTGCGTGACGACCAACAAGACGGATTTCTTCCGCGAGCCGGCGCATTTCGACTTCCTGCGCCGCACCGCGGTGCCCGGTTTCGTGGGGACCCGGACCGACCGGATGATCAAGGTGTGGAGCGCCGCGAGCTCGATCGGGGCCGAAGCCTTCACGATCGCCATGGTGCTCCAGGACATGATCGCGTCGGGCGCCCGCTTCCGCTTCTCGGTGCTGGGCACGGACGTGTCGGGCCAGGTCATCGAGCAGGCCCGGGCGGCCATCTACCCGGCCGCCATGGTCGAACCCGTCCCGCCCGCGATGCGCCAGCGCTACCTCATGGCCTCGCGCGACTCCGACGAGCCCCTGGTCCGCGTCGTGCCGGAATTGCGCAAGCTCGTGCAGTTCCACGGCCTGAACCTGATGGATGCGGACTATCCGTTCGACCGCGATGTCGACGTCATCTTCTGCCGCAACGTCCTCATCTACTTCGACAAGCCGACCCAGGCGGCCGTCACCGGCCGGCTCGCGAGCCACTTGCGGCCCGGCGGCTACCTGATCCTCGGCCATTCGGAGTCGGCGGCCGGCAACGGCGTGGCCGGCCTGACGCCGGCCCTGCCCACCATCTACCAGCGCGAGGCATGAGCACCATGAGCCAGGCCCGACCGATCCGCGTCCTCGTCGTCGACGATTCCGCCTCCGTCCGCCAGACCCTGACGTCGATCCTCGACGAGGCGCCCGACATCGAGGTGGTGGGAACCGCGGCCGACCCCTTCGCGGCCGCCAAGCGCATCCAGGACGACCTGCCCGACGTCATCATCCTCGACCTCGAGATGCCGCGGATGGACGGGCTGACGTTCCTGCGCAAGATCATGGCGCAGAAGCCCCTCCCCGTGATCATCTGCTCGACCCTGACCGAGCAGGGCTCCCAGACCCTGTTTGACGTGCTGGAGGCGGGCGCCGTGGACGTGCTGCCCAAGCCCCGGGTCGAAACCCGGCAGTTCCTGCTCGAATCCTCGCTCCGGGTCTGCGACGCCGTGCGGGCCGCGGCCCGGGCCAAGCTCAGGCCGGGGCGCCCGCGCGCCAACCCCATCGAGAAGAAGCTGACGGCCGACGCCATGATGCCGCCGCCCCTCGCCGGCCGCCGCGTGGCCGAGACCGAGCGGGTCATCTGCATCGGGGCCTCCACGGGCGGCACGGAGTCGCTGCGCGAGGTGCTGGAAGTCATGCCGGTCGACTGCCCCGGCATCGTCGTGGTGCAGCACATGCCCGAGGGCTTCACGGCGGCCTTCGCCCGGCGGCTCAACGGCATCTGCGCCATCGAGGTCAAGGAGGCGGCCGACGGCGACGTCGTGATCCGCGGCCGCGCGCTGATCGCGCCGGGCAACCGCCACCTGCTGCTGCAGCGCCAGGGCACGCGCTACCACGTCAGCGTCAAGGACGGCCCGCTCGTGTCGCGCCACCGCCCCTCCGTGGACGTGCTGTTCCGCTCGGCCGCGCAATGCGCCGGCGCCAACGCCCGGGGCATCATCATGACCGGCATGGGCGACGACGGCGCGGCGGGCCTCCTGGAGATGCGCAAGGCCGGCGCCACCACGGTGGCGCAGGATGAGGACAGCTGCGTGGTGTTCGGCATGCCCAAGGCGGCGATCGAGCGCGACGCCGCCGTCAAGGTCGTCTCCCTGGCCCAGATCCACGCCGAGATCACCCGGGCCTGGGCCTCCTCCCCCGCCCTCGTGTGAGCCCGCGCATGTCCGATCCCATCTCCGGCGTCCTCCCGCCGATCGACCGCAGCACGGCCGCCATCGAGAGCGCCTTCCTCGGGGCGGGCGAGGGCCTGAGCCGGGGACTGTCGGCCTTCGGGGCGCTGAACGACGGCCTCGTGGCGCTGGGGGCCGAACTCGGCAGCGGCGCCTCGGCCAGCGCCTCGGCGAGCCTCGACCGCCTGTCGCGCTCGATCGCGGCCATCGCCGAGCGCCTGCCGGCCGACGCGGCGGTCCTGTCCCAGCTCGTCGAAGGCAACGGGGCCATCACGGCGCGCTTCGCCAGCCTCACCGACAGCATGCGCATGATCACCATCATCTCGCGCTCGGCCCGGATCGAGGCCGTGGCCTTCGACGACGACCGGCTCGGGCTGGACAGCTTCACCCGCGCCATCAGCCAGCAGATCAGCGACGTGCAGCGCGACATCCACGGCTGCGCGGCCGAGCACGCCAAGCTGACGGCGCTGCTCGGCGACGCCGCGCAGACCCAGGCGGCCTTCGAGACGGCCTTCGGCGGCAAGCTGCTGGCGCTGGCGGGGGAACTCGGCGACGCGTCGGGCGTGATCCGGCGCCGGCGCGAGGAGGGGAGCGCGCTGATGCAGGACGTGGCGGCCCGCAGCGCGCGGATCTCGCGCGCGGCCGGCACCGCCCTCGTGTCACTCCAGTTCGGCGACGCCACGCGCCAGCGCCTCGAACACGTCGCCGAGGCCGTGAATGCGGGCGCGAGCGACATGGCCGGGCGGGCCGCCTCGGCGGCCTTCTGCCGGCTCGGGGCCGCGCAGCTCCGCGATGCCGCGCTCTGCCTCGACGGCGAGGCCGCGGGCATCCTGCAGTCGCTCGGCGTCGTGTCGGACGAGACGCGCGAGCTCGTCGCCGTCGGCACCGCGACCTACGGCCGGGGCAGCGACGGCTCGGAGTCCTTCATGACCGAGTTCCGCTCGCGCTTCGCGCTCGCCATGGACCTCGTCCAAACCTGCGAGGCGACCCGGCAGACCGTGGAGCGGTCGATCGCCGAGCTGCGCTCGATGCTCGAATCTCTGTCCGGCACGATCTCCACCCTGGGCACCACGAGCCGCGAGCTGGTGCTGGTGGGCATGAACGTCGGCCTGAAGGCGGCCCGCCTCGGCTCCGAGGGGCGCAGCCTCGTGGTGGTGGCCGAGGAGCTGAAGCGCCTCGCCGGCGACATCTCGGCCCACGCGCACGAGCTCCTGCCGGTGTTCGAGCGCGTCCAGCACCTGTCGCACCACTTCGACCAGGAAGGGGGCGACGCTTCGGGCCGCCTCGACCGCGAGTTCCAGCTCATCGTCGACGACCTCGACCGCGGCGACGCCAAGGTGGCCGACCAGCTCCGCTCGCTGGCCGGCACGGGGCGCGACTTCGCGGCCCGGCTGGCCGAGGCCCGCCGGGCCTTCGAGGAGGTGGCCGGCATGCGGCGCGTCCTCGACGAGGCGGCGGACCAGCTCCAGCTCGCCGCCGACCGCGCGGCACCCGCCCCCGAGGAGCTGTCGGACGCGGCCGCGCGCGTCGATGCCCTGATGACGCCGCTCTACACGATGGCGCGGGAGCGCGAAGTCCATGCCGCGGCGATCGCGGCCCTGTCAGGGCCCGCCGCGCGGCCGGCCCTGGCGGCCTGAGTCGCCGGCGCGCCGAT
>CAXTFP010000350.1:0-4286 GCA_964243135.1 uncultured Lichenihabitans sp. | reverse complement strand
GAACTTCACCTCCGAGCGGCGGCTGACGAGCGTGGCCGAGGCGCCGGCCCGGCGCAGGGCCGCCGCGGCGTCGAGCGCCGAGGCGCCGGCGCCGATCACCGCCACGGCCCGGCCGGCGAAGCCCGAATAGTCGGCATGGCGGCTCGAATGGGTCATCACGGCATCGGGGAGGCCGGCCAATTCGTCCGGCACGCGCGCGAAGGCGCCGATACCGGTCGCCATCACGACGCGCCCGACCTGCAGTTCCCCGCCGTCCTCCGTCCCGACCCGGAAGCCGCCGCGCGCCCGCGCCACGGACACGACGCGGCGACGGTCGAGTTCAGGCACGAAGCGCCGCTGGAAGGCCTGGCCGTAGGCCGCGAAGACCTCGACCGGCACGGGCCAGCCGACGTCCGCGTAGGGGATGCCCCGTTCGCGGCAGTAGTGGCCGAGCGTGAAGCTGCGGCCGGGGTCGGACAGGCTGGAGGCGAAGCCCTCGGACTTCAGGAACATGCCCCGCGGCATGCCGTCCCGCCACGTCCCCATCGGGGCGCCGAAGACGCGGACCTCGACGCCCGCGCCCGCGAGATGCGCCGCGACCGACAGGCCGTAGGGCCCGGCGCCGATGACCGCCACAGCCGAATCTTCGCCCATCCCACCCATGATCCCATCCTGTCCCGCACGGAGGGAAAGGCAGGAGGGGGCGCCCGGCAAGTGGAACCGCGGCGCAAGGTGAACGGGATGGCCGAGCAGGCTTTCGCGGTTGGATTCGCGAAAGCCTGCTCATCTTCCCTATCAGAAGCAGCAGGATGTCGTGGGCGAACTCACGACATCCTGCTGAGCCGTCAGACGAGGGAGCGCGAAGCGGCGTTCCTCCGCGAGGGCGCGGTCCCGGGCGCCGCCGCCCAGCGCAGGACGGTGGCGGCGAGGTCGTCGGGGCTGAAGGGCTTGGTGAGGTGGTCGTCCATGCCGGCCTCGCGGCACAGGTCGAGCTGCTCCGGGAAGACGTTGGCGGTGAGCGCCACGATGGGAAGGTCGGCGAAGGTGCCCCCCATCGCCCGGATGCGCCGCGTGGCGTCGAGGCCGCTCAGCACCGGCATCTCCATGTCCATCAGCACCAGCGCATAATCGCGGCGCAGGACCGCCGCGAGCGCCGCGGCGCCGTCGCCCACGACGTCGACCTCGGCCCCGTGCGGCGACAGCATCTGCACCACCAGCTTCTGGTTCAGCGGCGCGTCCTCGGCGAGCAGGATCGCCAGCCCGCGGAGGGCGTCGGGTGCCGCGCCTCGCTGCCCGCGCGGCGAGGCCCCCGCGTCGTCGGCGGGCGGCAGGGACAGCGACACGGTGAAGCGCGAACCGGCGCCGGGCGCGGAGTCCACCGCGATCGACCCGCCCATGGCGTCCACGATGGTCTTGGAGATGGCGAGGCCGAGGCCGCTGCCGCCGAAGCGGCGCGACACGGTGCCGTCGGCCTGGGCGAAGCGGCGGAACAGCCTGGGGATGCTGCCGCGGTCGAGCCCGATGCCGCTGTCCGCCACGGCGATGGACAGCGGCACGGGCGCGCCCTCCGAGGGTGTCCCCTCGGCCTCGGGAGGTCGCACGACGCTCACACGCACGGCGCCGGCTTCCGTGAACTTGACGGCGTTGGACAGCAGGTTGAGCAGCACCTGGCGCAGCCTGTCGGGGTCGCCGAGGAGCGGGCCGATCGGCGCCCCGGACAGGTCGAGGACCAGGCGGAGCCCCTTGCGGTCGGCGTCGGGCCGGACCAGGGCCACGGCGTCCTCGATGAGGCGCCGGGCCGAGAAGGGACGCGCGTCGAGCCGGACCGCGCCGGACTCGAACTTCGACAGGTCGAGCGCGTCCTCGACGATGCTGAGCAGCCCCCGCCCTGCCTCCTCGATCCGTTCCACGGTGCGCAGCGCGGCGGGATCGAGGGCGCTGTCGCGCTTCAGCAGCGTGGTGAAGCCGACGATGCCGTTGAGCGGCGTCCTCATCTCGTGGCTGACGTCGGCCAGAAGGTCGGACCGGGCCGTGGCGGTGGCCTCGGCATCCGCGAGGGCCGCGCGGTCGTGATGCCGGCTCCGGATCTCATCGACCGCCAGGGCCGCGAGGGCCTGGAGGCGGCCGATGTCGCGGGACGGGGGCTGCGGCCGCGGCGCGCGGTCCATGGCGCACAGCGTGCCGAGCACGGCACCCTCGGCCGACAGCAGCGGCACGGCGGCGAAGAAGCGGACGAAGGGCTCGCCGCGGACGAGCGGATGGTCGCTGAAGCGCGGATCGAGGGACGCGTCGGGCACGACGCAGGCTTCGGGTCCCGGCACGAGGCCGGCGACCGACTGCCCGACATCCATGGTGAAGTCCAGATCGAACCCGATCTGCACCGTCAGCGCGGCGCCGCCGCGCCCATCGAGCGACAGGAACGCGAAGGGGACGTCGAGCAGATCGGCCGCCAGGCCGACGACGTGGTCGAAGGTCGGGGCGACGTCGTGGGCCTCAAACGTCGAGGTTCCCTCGACGTGCGGCATCTCGGCCGTCCTGGGTTCATCCAGCATCTTGATCCGCCCTCGACGCGGGCATGTGCCATCAACCTCGGCTTTTCGGTCTGCACAGCAGGTATATGAAGAAAACACGAGTTTCTGCAAAGTGATCGGCCGGGTTTCAAAGCCAAATCGCCGCAGGCGTCATTCGGTCGGATCGTCGCCCGCCCCGGGGCAACGCGGATCGGGCGCTCGGCCGGCCCTGGCCAAAGCCGCGGCGGCGCGATAGGGACGCCGCGGAGATCGGAGGTCCGCGCCCCGCGCTCCGCCGCGCCCGAGCTTCCCCGCGAGACACACCCATGCGCGATCCCAGCCTCGACCGTCTCGTGATCGCCACGCACAACGCCGGCAAGCTCGCCGAATTCCGCGAGCTGCTCGCGCCCCACGGCATCGCGGTCCTGTCGGCGGGCGAGCTCGGCCTGCCGGAGCCGGAGGAGACCGGCACGAGTTTCGCGGCCAACGCGCGGCTCAAGGCCGAGGCGGCCGTGCGGGGCGCGGGCCTGCCCGCGCTCGCGGATGACTCCGGGCTCTGCGTCGAGGCGCTCGACGGGGCGCCCGGCATCTATTCGGCCCGCTGGGCGGGGCCGGGCAAGGATTTCGCCGGCGCCATGGCGAGGATCGAGGCGCTGCTCGCCGAGCGCGGCGCCGAGGCGCCCGCGGCGCGGCGCGCACATTTCATCGCAGCCCTGGCGCTGGTGTGGCCGGACGGGCGGGTCGAGGCCGTCGAGGGCCGGGTCGACGGCGCCATCGTGCGCCCGCCCCGCGGCGAGCGGGGCTTCGGCTACGATCCCGTCTTCCTGCCCGACGGGCACGACCGCACCTTCGGCGAGATGTCGGCCGAGGAGAAGCACGGCCTGCCGGCCGACGGCGGCCGGGCCCTGTCGCACCGGGCGCGGGCCTTTCAAGATTTGGCGGCACGGCTGTTCTGACGCGAGGTCGGCGGTCCGCGGGGGCGGCCCCGGACGACAGGGCGGTCCGACGGGATGCGACCTTCCGCGGAGGCCCTGGCGTCCGGCCCGGCCTGACGATGGGTCGAGCCCTACCGGTCCACCTCTACGACCTCGCTGCGCCTGACCCCGATCGCCGCGGCCAGGGCGGCGAGCCGGTCGGCCACGACTTCGCTGTCGGGCACACGGGCGGCGCGGCCCACCTCCAGGGTGGCGCAGTCCGTGCCGATCGTCAGGCGCGAGCCTTCGAGCAGTTCCGGCACGCCGGCCGACAGGCGGTAGGCGAGCGTGAGGGCGCGGCCGAGGATCGTGGCGCGGCGCCGGACGGGGCGCGACAGCAGTTCCACGGCAGGGCTCAGCGCGGGGTCGTCGGGCTTGCCGTTGTAGCGCGCGTGGACCGCGGCCGCCAGGAAGGCCCGCTCGGGGTGCTCGATGCCGATGAAGGGGAACTGCAGGAGGCGCCGGAACATCTCGCCGGCCCGCAGGTCCGGGTGGTCGCGCCATCCCATGTCGGACAGCGCGCAGGCCGCGATCCTGAGCCGCGTCTCGGCGGCCGACTCGCCGGGGAACAGCTCGGCCGTCCAGGGCACCAGGGCGGCCGCGAAGCGCGGCACGCGCGAGGCCGGCAGGCCGATCAGCGCCGCGCCCTCGACCAGGGGGTCACGGTAGCGCTCGGCCTCGGGGAGCTGGGCGTAGAGCCAGCCCTCGCGCAGGCCCAGGGCCGAGAACACGACCTTCTCGGGGCCCAGGCGCTTCAGCGTGCGGTCGAGCACCAGGGCGGCGGCAAGCTGGACCCGCTGCTGGTTGCCGAGCGACAGGGCCT
>CAXTFP010000349.1:0-4290 GCA_964243135.1 uncultured Lichenihabitans sp. | reverse complement strand
TCCTGGTCGAAATGCGGGAAGTTGTTGATGGCCGCGCCCATCTGAAGGTTCTTGTAGACAGTCATGCGCGGGGAGATGCGGCGCCCCTCGGGCGACTGGGCGATCTCCAGCCGCGCGATCTCGTGGGTCGCGAGGCGGGTGATATCGCGCCCCTCGTAGCTGACGGAGCCCTCGCGCGCCCGCGGGTTGCCGAAAATCGTCATCATCAGGGTCGACTTGCCGGCCCCGTTGGCGCCGATCAGCGTGACGATCTCCCCCTGGTTGACGTCGAGGTCGACGCCCTTCAGCGCGCAGATCTTGCCGTAGTAGGTTTGCAGCCCGCGGATCGACAGCATGGGCCGGCCGGCGGGCTCGCGGCTGCCGGCGGAGCGCCGCGCGGGCACGGCTTCGGTCATCACGCTCACGCGCCGATCTCCGCTTCCACCTCTTCGACCTCTTCGTCCTCGACCCCGAGGTAGGCCGCGATGACCTTGGGGTCGTCGCGCACCGCCTCGGGCCGGCCGTCGGCGATCTTGGTGCCGTAGTCGAGCACGACCACGTGGTCCGAGATCGCCATCACGACCGACATGTCGTGTTCGATCAGCAGCACGGAGGTGCCGTGGTCATCCCGAATGAGGCGCAGCAGAGCGTTCAGCTCCGACGACTCGCGCGGGTTGAGGCCCGCGGCCGGCTCGTCGAGGCACAGCAGGACGGGGTCGGTGCACATGGCCCGGACGATCTCAAGCCGCCGCTGGTCGCCGTAGGGCAGGTCGCCCGCGGGGTCGTCGGCGCGGTCGATAAGGCCGATCGTGTCGAGCCAGAACTTGGCCCGCTCGACGGCCTCACGCTCCTTCTCTTTGTAGCCGCCGATGCCGAGCACACCCAGGAAAGTCATGCCCGAGGCCTTCATCAGCGCGTTGTGCTGGGCGACGAGCAGGTTCTCTAGCACCGTCATGCCGGTGAACAGCCGGATGTTCTGGAAGGTGCGGGCCACCTTGGCGGTGCGGGCGATCTCCTGGTCGGGCATGCGCTCCAGGAGGTACAGGTCGCCGGCCTCGCCGCGCATGTGCTTCCGGCCCGAGCGCGTCAGGCTCAGCACGTCGGCCGGCGCCGCCACGCCCTGGCGGGCGAGGGCCATGCGCCCCTCGGTGGGCTTGTAGAAGCCCGTGATGCAGTTGAAGACGGTCGTCTTGCCGGCGCCGTTGGGGCCGATCAGCGCCGTGATGTCGCCGCGGCCCACCGCGAACGACAGGTCGTTCACGGCGATGAGGCCGCCGAACCGCATGAAGACGTGTTCGACGACGAGGAGGGGGTCGGTCTGCCAGCGCATCAGCCGTGGCCCTCCTTGACCATGTCGCCCGAGATCGCCTTGCGCTGGCGCAGGAAGATGGAGGGCGAGCGCGTCGCGATGATGCCGCGCGGCCGCCAGATCATCATCAGCACCATGCCGGCGCCGAAGATCAGCATGCGGTACTGCACGGGGTCGAAGCCGTCGCCGAAGATGCGCTTCAGGAAGTCGAGCTCGCGCAGCAGCTCCGTGCCGCCGATCAGCACGGTGGCGGCCAGCGCGACGCCGATCTGCGAGCCCATGCCGCCCAGCACCACGACCGCCAGGATGGTGGCGGATTCGATGAAGGTGAAGGACTCGGGCGACACGAAGCCCTGGCGCACCGCGAAGAACGAGCCCGCGAAGCCGCCGAACATGGCGCCGAGCGCGAAGGCCGTGAGCTTGGTGTTGACCGTGTTGATGCCGAGCGAGCGGCAGGCGATCTCGTCCTCGCGCAGGGCCTCCCAGGCGCGGCCGACCGGCAGGCGCCGGAGCCGCAGCGTCACGAAGTTCGTCAGCAGCGCCAGGAACAGGATGACGTAGAACAGGAAGATGGTGCGCTGGATGGGATTGTACGGGATGCCGAAGAGGTGCGCGAAGCCCTCGTCGCCGTCCATGAAGGGCACGCCGAAGAAGGTCGCGCGCGGGATGGACGAGATGCCGGCGTAGCCGTTGGTGAGGTCGGTCCAGTTGATGAGGACGATGCGGATGATCTCGCCGAAGGCCAGCGTCACGATGGCGAGGTAGTCGCCCCGCAGGCGCAGCACCGGGAACCCCAGGATCATGCCCCAGAAGGCCGCCAGGATGCCGGCCAGCGGCAGGCAGATCCAGAACGACAGCCCGAAGGTCGTGGACAGCAGCGCGTAGGAATAGGCGCCCACCGCGTAGAACGCCACGTAGCCGAGGTCGAGCAGGCCGGCCAGGCCGACCACGATGTTCAGGCCCCAGCCCAGCATCACGTAGATGAGGATCTGGATCCCGTAATTGTTGATCCACTTCAGCGAGCCGTTGGCCCCGAGCATCCCCACCATGACGAAGGGAAAGGCGATCAGCGCCGCCAGGGCGAACCAGGCGAGGTTGGCCTTCAGCGTCGTCTCGGCCCGGCCCGGCACGCGGAGCTGCTGGGGGCGCCTGGCGGGGCGGGGCCGGGCGTTGAACAGGAGGCCGAGGAAGCGCAGTGCGAAGACGACGAGGGCGGCGCCGATCGCCCAGGTCCAGCGCGGCAGCACGATCAGCGCGTTGGTGATGTCGGGGTGGGTGTCGAAGGCCAGAAGCGGCACGCCGAGGCCCAGCGTCACGATGCCCGAGAAGGCAGCGCTCTTCAGCGCGGAGGGGAGGTCGAAGGCCGGGGCCGCGGCCGCCACGGCGGGAGGAGCGCCCGCCGGGACCGGCTTCTTCGTGTCCATCAGCATCGGGTCAGACCTTCTCGATCTCGGGGCGGCCGAGCAGGCCCGTCGGCATGAAGATCAGCGTGATGGCCAGAATGGAGAAGGCCGCCACGTCCTTGTAGTCGGTCGACACGTAGGTGGACCACAGCACCTCGATGAGGCCAATCAGCAGGCCCCCCAGCACCGCGCCGGGCAGGGAGCCGATGCCGCCCAGCACGGCGGCCGTGAAGGCCTTGACGCCCGGCACGAAGCCGTCCGCGAAGCTCACCACGCCGTAGTAGCTGAGGTAGAGCACGCCCGCGACGGCCGCGAGCGCCGCGCCGATCACGAAGGTCAGCGAGATCGTGCGGTCGACGTCGATGCCCAGCAGCGACGCCATGCGCCGGTCCTGCTCGCAGGCGCGCTGGGCGCGGCCGAGCGGCGTCTTCTGCACGAGATACCAGAAGCCCGCCATCAGCACGGCGGTCGAGACCATGATGAGGATCTGCTTGTAGGACAGCGTGACGTCGTAAGTGCCGCCCTCCGTGATCCTCACGACGTCGTTGAACATGGGCGGGATGGTCTTGTTGCGCGGGCCCTGGATCACCTGGACCATGTTGGACAGGAAGATCGACATGCCGATGGCCGAGATCAGCGGTGCCAGGCGGAAGGAGCCCCGCAACGGCCGGTAGGCGACGCGCTCGATGGCCCAGTTCCACAGCGCCGTGACCGCCATGGCGCCGACCAGCACGATGAGGAAGGCCAGCGCCACCGAGGTCACGCCGAGCAACTGGGTCAGCACGAGGTAGAAGATCAACGCCACGAAGGCCGACAGCATGAAGACGTCGCCATGGGCGAAGTTCACCATGCCGATGATGCCGAACACCATCGTGTAGCCAATGGCGATCAGACCGTAGATGGACCCCAGCGTCACGCCGTTGATCATCGATTGCAGGAAGACTTCCATGTGCGGCGGAATACCTTTCGGCGCAGGGTCCCTGCGCGGTTTCACGTCGGACTTTGAGGTCGGGCTAGCAAGCTGCGTGCCGCCGTCCCACCACTGTCATGACGGCGCCCCGGCACCGTCCGCCCCCCGCGCGGAGACCCCGCCGCCCGCCCAACCGGTCTCCGCCGCGTCCGCCATGATTTCTCCACGTTTCCCGCAGGTAATGCTTAATCTTTAAGCATGTCAATCGGGCGTGACGAAGCCGATCGGGGCCGAGCCCGCGGCACTCACGCGACGACGCGCTCGGCCCCGTGGAACAGGGTGACGCCGTCGCGCCGCGCGATGCCCACCAGCGTCACGTCGAGAGCGCGGGCGCGGTCGATCGCCAGGGCGGTCGGCGCCGAGATGGCGACCAGCGTGCGGCAGCCGAAGGTCGCGGCCTTCTCGACCATCTCGAAGGAGGCTCGGCTCGTCACCAGGACGAAGCCGGACGTGGGGTCGATCGCCGCGCGCAGGCAGGCGCCGATCAGCTTGTCGAGGGCGTTGTGGCGCCCGACGTCCTCGCGCACTAGCGCCACGCCGCCGTCGGATCCAGCCCAAGCGGCGCCGTGCACGGCGCGGGTCGCGGCGTTGAGGTGCTGCCCCGCGTCGAGGGATTCGAGGGCTCGGCG
>CAXTFP010000348.1:0-4292 GCA_964243135.1 uncultured Lichenihabitans sp. | reverse complement strand
GCGTGTCGACGCCGAGCGGGACGGTGTCGACCAGCGCGGCGTCGACCCGCAGGCCGGCTTCGAGGGCGCGCAGCTGTTCGAGCTTCTCGCGCTGCTCCAGCCAGGACGGGGGCAGGGCGACGAAGCGCTCCAGCGCGGCGCGGCGCCAGGCGTAGAGGCCGATGTGGTGGTACACCGGCCCGTCGCCCGAGGGCGCGCGGGCGCGGGTGAAGTAGAGCGCGCGAAAGCGGCGCGGGCCGAGCGGCGAGCCCACCATCTTGACGACGCTCGGCGCCTCGGCCTCGGCCTCGGTGGCGAGCGCCACGGCGGTGGCGAGCATCACCTCGGGGTCGTCGAGCAGGGCCGCCGTCTCGCGCGTGACGTGGGGGGCCAGCGTCGGCAGGTCGCCCTGGAGGTTGACCACGATGCCATGGCGGCGGCCGGGGTCGAGCAGCGCCAGGGCTTCGGCGATGCGGTCGCTGCCCGAGGGGTGGTCGGCCCGGGTCATGACGGCGCGCCCGCCCGCGGCCGCGACGGCGGCGGCGATGTCGGGGTGGTCGGTCGCCACCGCCACCTCGCCGAGGTCGGCCTCGACGGCGCGGCGCCACACGTGGACGATCATCGGCTCGCCGCTGATGTCGGCCAGCGGCTTGCCGGGCAGCCGGCTCGCCGCCATGCGGGCCGGGATCAGGACGAGGGCGCTCACGCGGCGCGGCGGGCCGCCTGGGCGGCCTTGGTCAGGCGGTCGTAGGCCATGAGCTCGGCCACGAGGGGCTCGAAGTCGCGCAGGGCGATCATGTTGGGCCCGTCCGAGGGCGCGCGGTCGGGGTCGGGGTGGGTCTCGATGAACACGCCCGCCACGCCGACCGCGACGGCGGCGCGCGCCAGCACGGCGACGAACTCGCGCTGGCCGCCCGACGAGGTGCCCTGCCCGCCCGGCTGCTGCACCGAGTGTGTGGCGTCGAACACGACCGGCGCGCCATAGGACGCCATCACGGGCAGCGCCCGCATGTCCGAGACGAGGGTGTTGTAGCCGAAGGAGGTGCCGCGCTCCGTCACCAGCACGGACGCGTTGCCGGTGGAGCGGGCCTTGTCGAGGACGTTCCTCATGTCCCAGGGGGCGAGGAACTGGCCCTTCTTGATGTTGACGGCGCGGCCCGTGGCGGCGGCCGCGAGGACGAGGTCGGTCTGCCGGCACAGGAAGGCGGGGATCTGCAGCACGTCCACGACCTCGGCCACGGGGGCGCAATGGTGGCGCTCGTGCACGTCGGTCAGCACCGGCAGGCCGAGGCTGTCGCGGACCTCGGCGAAGACCGCGAGCGCCGCGTCGAGCCCGATGCCGCGGGCGCCCGCGACGCTGGTGCGGTTGGCCTTGTCGTAGGAGGTCTTGAACACGAGGCCGATGCCGAGCCGCCCCGCGATCTCCTTCAGGGCCGCGGCGCATTCGAGCGCGTGGCTCCGGCTCTCCATCTGGCAGGGGCCGGCGATCAGCGCGAGGGGCCGATCGTTCGCGAAGGTCGTGTTCTGGACGGCGACATTATGCATCTCGTCGCGGCACGGGACTGTCATAGCGATTCACCATAGCTTGTTCGAGGGTGTTGGCAATCGCCACTCCCCTGTGGGAATGCCGGCCGCTGTCCTTCCGCCTCTGCCCTCGGGCCCTTGCGCACCGTGCCGAATCACTGTCGGATCGTAGGGCCCGGCAGGGCCGCTGGGTCGATAGGTCCGGTCGCTCCACCGCGACCGGAGCCGTGGCCTCGGCGGTCCGAGCGATCGGGCGGACGCTAAGGCAGGTGAAGTGATGATCGTCATCGTGGTGGCCCAGGCCAAGGGCGGGGTCGGCAAGACCACCCTGGCCGTCAACCTCGCCGGCGACATCGTCCGCTACGGCCGCACCGTGACCCTCATCGACGCGGACCCGCAGGGCAGCGCCACGGAATGGGCCGAGCCGCGCCGCCTCGGCTTCCCGGTGCGCCACGACGTACTGACCCTGCGCAACCAGCTGATCTGGGTCCGGAACGCCCTCAAGACGCGGAGCGACTTCATCCTGATCGACCTGCCGGCCGGCTTCGGCACGATCTTCGAAACCTCCGTGCTGATCGCCGACCTCCTAGCCGTGCCCTGCGGGCCATCGAGCCTCGACATCAACGCGGCGCAGAAGACCATCGTCAAGGCCCGCGAGATCCGCCGCTTCGATCCCCCGGGCAGCGGCCTGAAGATCGCTACGGTCCCGACCCGCGTCGACCCCGACCACGAGGAGGGCGGCCAGATCATCGACGCCCTCGCCGACCTCGGCGAGCCTGTCGCGCCGGCGCTGAGCTACCACATCGACTTCGTCCGCAGCTTCACGGGCGGCACTACCGTGTCGGCGCTCGGCGAGCACGCAGGGGCGGCGGACGAGATCAAGAAGCTGTCGTTCTTTCTCATGCGGCAGGTCCTGCCCCGGCAGGAACCGCTGGTGAGCTGAAGGCGCGAGCCGGCGCGTTCAGCATCCCCTGCATCGGTTCCATCGGGGGCCTGACAACGCGCGGACCAGATGATAGATCCTCGAATCACCGTCGTCGGCCGCGCAGAGCGGCCGATCCGCCGCCCGAGGTTTCGGAACCGCCCGATGTCGCGCCGCTCCTCCGCCTATGCCATCGAGCCCTGGCAGTCCAAGACGGATGCCGTGCTGGCCAGGAAGGGCTTCTCCCTCGGCAGCCCGGCCGTGTGGACCCTGCTGGCCATGGTGGCGGTCCTCGTCGGCATGACGCCCTTCGTCGAGATCGACCGGGTCGTCACCAGCACCAGCGGCAAGATCGTCGCCACTCAGGCGTTGAGGACATTCCAGGCGCTCGATCCGTCGATCATCAAGTCGATCGACGTCAAGGAAGGCGAGGAGGTGCGGCAGGGCCAATCGCTGGCGACGCTCGATCCGACCTTCACGGCGGCGGACGTCGACGGGCTGCGGCGGCAGTTGACCGGCCTCGGCGCCCAGATCGACCGCGCCAAGGCCGAGCAGGCCGGGAAAACCTTCGACCCCGCCCCCGGCGCGTCGGCCGAGGCCCAGCCCTACGTGGCCCTGCAGGCGGCGCTGTTCGAGCGGCGGGCGGCCCAGCTCCGCGCGCAGGTCTCCTCCTCGGACGAGAAGATCAGGGCGACGGAGGCGTCGATCGCCAGGATCGAGACCGATCAGACCCACCTCGTCGATCGCGAGAAGATCGCGCAGCAACTCCAGAACATGCGCGACACGCTCTACAAGAGCGGCTCGACGAGCCTTCTCAACCTGCTGCAGGCGAGCGACTCGCACCTGGAGATGCAGCGCTCGCTCGAGAACGACAAGAACACGCTCGCGGAGATGCGCCACCAGTTGGCCGGCCTGCAGTCCGACCGGCAATCGACGATCCATCAGTGGTACACGGCGAGCAGCCAGGAACTGATCACGGCCGAGAACCAGCGCGACTTGGCACAGTCTTCCCTCGACAAGGCCGTCAAGCACCAGGACCTCGTGCGCTTGGTGGCGACCGAACCCTCCGTCGTGCTGACGCTGACGAAGCTGTCCTCCGGCTCCGTGCTGAAGGAGGGTGACTCGGTCATGGAACTGATGCCGCTCAGCGCGCCCGTGAAGGCCGAGATTCAGTTCTCGGCCGCCGACATCGGCTTCGTGCGTCCGGGCGACCGCATCACCCTCAAAGTGGACGCCTTCAGCTATCTCGAACACGGCACGGCGGAAGGCCGTCTCGACTGGATCAGCGAAGGCGCCTTCACGACCGACGACGCCGGCAAGGCCGTCGCTCCCTTCTACAAGGGCCGGGTGACGATCGAGAAGATGAGCTTCATCAACATCCCGGCGGGCTTCCGGCTGATTCCCGGCATGACGCTGGTGGCCGATATCGATGTAGGCCGGAGATCCCTGTCGAAGTATCTCGTGGGCACGATCCTGCACGGCCTGGGCGAAGCGCTCCGCGAGCCGTAAGGATGCCGGCGCGCCCGGCGATCCGACCAATCATCATCACGAGTCGACTGCAAGGTCGCGACCGGTGTGATTCGGCCCGACTTCGATGATCGGCCGAGACGACCGTCGGCGCTCGGCCGAAAGCCTTGCAGAAGCCAAGTCCGACCGCCTCGCTCGACAGATCACGGTGTTTCTCGCCGGCTGTGGCCCCACGATCTCAAAGGCTATTCCACGGGCACCTCGGGCGGCCGCTCCGCCCGATATGCCTGCGACATCGTCAGATCGACGCTCGGATCGCCCGCTGCTTGAGCTCGCCGCCTGAGCCAAGGCTTAACCATTTCTTCACGGACGGCATTTTGGTTCCTGAAATCTTAAAAAA
>CAXTFP010000347.1:0-4293 GCA_964243135.1 uncultured Lichenihabitans sp. | reverse complement strand
GGCCGGGTGATGCGCGCGACCGGCGACGGCACGGGGGGTGGGAGCGGCGCTGCCGGAGCCACCGGACGGAAGGCGGCGGCCGGCCCGCGACGGGGCGCATCGCCCTCGGGCTTGGCCGCCTCGACCGCCAGCCGCGGTGCGCGATGGACCGGCCTGACCGGGGCGACGGACGGCCGTCGCGGGGCAGGAGCCACGCCGATGTCGTCGGCGTCTTGCGAGACGGCGTGCCGCGGCGCTCCCCCCTCGAACGGAGCCGCGAAAGCGCTCCCCGGGGTCGTCGCCATCCAGGAGCGGCACAGCTCGTTGCAGGGCAATGCGGACCCGTTCTGCCCCCTCGGACCCTCAGCCCACACGACCGTGGACGTAGTGAGGGCCACCAGGGCGACCGCGCCGCGGAACCAGCTCCGCACGGCCCGGCGCATCGCCGCCCCTCGATCGGACGCCGCGTCAGACATCTTCGACCCGCATTCCCCAGGGTCGAAGCCCTGGTCCGAAGCGATCGGTGCGAAAGGCGGCGACGTTCGGGCGTCGTCCGCTTCGAAACAACATATCGGCAAATTCGAACTCGGATTCCAGCGTCATCACTCGGCGGCATGGTCTCGCAAGACGAGCAGCGGTATCGATCACCATCTATGGGACGTGGGACCGGCTGACATTCCTCGGCGACGGCGAACGGCGATGTGACGCAGCGAAGCCCCGCTTCACGGGACGAGCGATCGACCTGTCAGTCGCGCTCCGAACCCGACGTCCCGGCCCCAGGGATCAATGGACTGGTGGAGCGGATGTTGGCCCCGCCCTCCCGCGGATCGGCACGCTTCGGTCCGTTTTCCCAGCCCGAGGTGCCCGCGGCCGGGATGGACGGGCTGATCGAACGGATGCCGGGGGCCGTCGAGGGCGGGTAGACGCCGTCGGGATCGTTGCGGCAGGCCGGCGCGCCGCAGGCCGAGCCCCTGGCGCGGAACTCGTCGGCGATTCGCTGCTCGTCCGCGGTGTTGTCGGCCGCGCCCGCCCCCTGGGCCATCGCCGGCCCGCCCAACAGCGGGCCGCAGAGCGCCAGCGCGAGAACCCATCCGCCCCTGGTCATGCCGCGTCCCCCTCCGCCTCGGACGCCGAGCCTGTTGCGGAACCGCGACAGGTCGACGCTCATGCCGAGCCCCCCGGCCGAAGCCGGTTGGACAAGCCGGGCGCCTTGGCTAGGTTTCGACCCGTCGGGGCGGCACGGCCGCCGCACCGGCGGCGCCGCTCGCACAGGACGGACCGACATGCGTTCAGTTTCCCTCGCCGTCGCCCTGACCCTGGCCGCGCCCGCCCCGTGCTTCGCCGGCGCCGAGAACCTCACGCCCGAGTTCCGCCAGCTGGCGGTGCAGAACTGCACGGGGGATGCCGTGCGCCTGTGTCCCACGACGCTGCTCGACGAGCAGCAGACGGCCGCCTGCATGAAGGCGAACCGCGCCCAGCTCAGCCCGTCCTGCCGCGCCGTCTTCGATCAGGGTATGCGGGCCAGCCGGCGCTGAGGAGCGCCAGGCGCCGCGTGCGGAGGGCCGATCGGCCCGTCACGGGGTGCCGTCCTGTCCCCGCCCGCCGTCGCCCAGGGTGGCGACCCGGCGGGCACCGCACCAGATCTCGACGGCACGCCCCTTCGCCAGCTCGCGCGCCTGACGGATCGCGTCGTCGTCGCTCACGGCCTCGATCAGATCGGCGGCGGCAGTGATCCGGCCGGCGCCGTTGATCCAGAACAGGCGGTAGGTGGCGAAGGGTTGTTCGGCCAGCGCGAGCATGGCGAGAACGTGGCATGATCGCCCGCCACGGTCAGCCGAAATATTCCGCGGCGCTCTGCACATTCTCGCTCCCTGTCGCTTTCGCGCCACAGCCGGAGGCAGCGCCTCCGCCACCCGCGCCGGGAGCGTCACTCGGCGATCTGCGGACAGTCGAGCGTCATGGCGCCGATGAAGCTGCCCTGCGGGCAGGCCGCGTGGATTCGGGCAGCATCCGCGGGCGTGACGGACACCGGCCGCGGGACCAGCGGCGCGCAACCCGCCGTCGCCAGGAAGAGGCACAGCAGCCCCACCGCGACGGCGACACCCGTCCCGTTCGGCATCACGATCGCCCTCCCGATCGCTTCGGCACGGCCACCCCGCCGACGAGGCCGCGGCAGGCTTGGCCGAGGAGCCGGCGCCGGCCCATGAGGCAGGAGGCGCCACGGCCCGCGTCGGCCAGCAGGTCCGGGCACAGCCGCAGCGCCTCGCCGAGGCAGAGCGCCGCCGACAGCTTCAAGCCTTCGGGGAGGATGGCCCGCGGGGCGGCGGAGGCCGGGGCGCCGGCCAGGATCAGGGCGAGGCCGAAGGGGATGGCAGGATGGGCGGGGCGACGGTGTCTCAGGCTGCACCCTCGCGCCGTCGAGGAGGTTCGTCTGAGGGCCGAGCGCCTCTTCCGCTCCGAACCTCGTCCCAGATGCCCCGTTTCAGGCGGAAGCACATCCAGGACACCGGTGCGCCGGTCAGGTCCAGAACCGCGTCGTAGGCGTGCTCCGCGCCGAGCTTCGCCGTGGCCTTCTGAGACCGGATGTTCGTCGGGTCGATGTGGAACCAGACCTCCGGGAAAGCCACGAAGGCATGGCCGAGCATGAGGCTCTTGAGGTCGAAGTTCGTCCGACCGCCCCAGTAGGCGTTGTTCAGGAACGTGAAACCGATGGCGACGCCGTCCGGCCGATCGGGAGCCGTATAGTACCGCGAGCATCCGATGACGCGGCCAACCTGTCGGTCCAGGACGACGAGCGTGGTCCCGCTGTCCAGCAGGAACCGGAAGTACCGCTCGAACACCTCGATCTCGTGTCGATCCTTCGCCGGGTGCCCGACCCAGATTTCAGGGTGGGCCGCCGCCGCATGGAGCTCGTCGAAGTCCTGCAGCCGCAACGGCCTGAGCGCGAGGGCGTCGTTCAGGAGCTCAGGCTGCGGGTCGAAATCGGGACGGGACATCGTCACTCCTCCGGGGACACCGATCCCGACCACCGCTTCTCACGCCACCCGGACGGCCCGTCACATCGGGCCGCCGGGCACGTCGGCGGCCGACAGGGCCGGAAAGGCTTCGCGCCCGGGGAGGTGGTAGTGCCACCATTCCGGCTCATAGCACTCCCAGCCCGCGGCCGTCATGATCCCGAGCAGCAGAGCCCGGTTGCGGACCGCGTCGGGCGACAGGCCGTCGAGCGCCCCGTGGGCCGACAGCGCCGTGAAGGCGTCGAACCCCGTGCCCATGGGGAGGTCGGCGCCGCTCGCGCCGTCGGCGAGCGTCAGGTCCACGGCGATGCCGCGCGGATGCGTGCCGCCCCCGCGCGGGTCGGCCACGAAGGTCTTGTCCTCGGCCGCGTGCCAGAAGGCCCATTGGGCTTCGAGCGGGCGAAAGGCGTCGAACAGCCTGAGGCGCAGCCCCAGGGCGCGGGCGCGGGCCGCCGCCGCCAGCAGGGCCTGCCGGGCTTCCGGCCGGAGCAGCGCCACGGCGCGGGCGTAGACCGGCTGGCCGAGCAGGTTGTCGGCGGAAGCGTAGCGGAGGTCGAGGAGGACGCCATCGGCTTCGGTGATGGGCACGAGCATGGGGCAGAAGATGCCCCAGGCCCGAGGGGCGCTCAAGGCGCAAGGAAGATCGAGTCGTGAAACACGCGACCCTTGAAAGCGACACGATCGCCGACGACGCTCCTCGCGACTTCGACCGCAGCCGTCGGGAGGCCATCGTGACCCAGCGCATCCCGAGGCTTCGTGGCCTCCCGCTCCTCGCCGCGGCGTCGCTGGCCCTGGCGCCCCTGGTGCCGGCGTCGGGCGCCGCCGCGGCCGAGGTCCGGGTGACGCGGGCGCCGTCCGGGGACGCGACCCTGGAGCTGAGCGGCATCATCGAGCCGGGCGACGAGGCCAAAGTGGCGGTCGCGGCGTCGGGCAGCCCGCGCCCCGCCGCCGTCAGCCTGTCCAGCCTCGGCGGCAACGTGCAGGCCGCCCTGGCGATCGGCGCGCTGGTGCGGCGCGAGGGGCTGAGGACCGTCGTGCCGGCGCGGGCGGTTTGCGCCTCCGCCTGCGGGCTGGTCTGGCTGGCCGGTACGCCGCGCGCGATGGGCGAGGACGCCTACGTGGGCCTCCACGCGGCCTACCTGCGCCGCAACGGCGTGTCGGTCGAGACGGGCGCCGCCAACGCGCTGATCGGCGCCTACCTCGACCGCCTCGGCTTCGACGACCGCGCCATCGTCTACCTGACGGGCGCGGCCCCGGACGAGATGACCTGGATCCTCGCGGCCGACCGGCAGCGCTACGG
>CAXTFP010000346.1:0-4297 GCA_964243135.1 uncultured Lichenihabitans sp. | reverse complement strand
AGTTCGTGGCCATCATGGGCCCGTCCGGATCCGGCAAGAGCACGCTGATGAACATCCTCGGGCTGCTCGACCGCCCGACGAAGGGCACGGTGAGCCTCGCCGACCAGGACGTCGGCCTTCTCACGGACGACGGGATGGCCCGGCTGCGGGGCAGGAGCATCGGCTTCGTGTTCCAGTCCTACAACCTGCTGGCGCGCAGCACGGCGGTCGAGAACGTCGGGCTGCCGCTGCTCTACCTGGACCGCCACGCCGGGACGCGGCATGAGCGGGCCATGCGGTCGCTCGAAGCCGTCGGCCTCGGGGCCAAGGCCAGGAGCCTGCCGTCCCAGCTTTCGGGCGGCGAGCAGCAGCGGGTGGCGATCGCCCGGGCGCTGGTCCGGGACCCGACCCTGATCCTCGCGGACGAGCCCACGGGCGCACTCGACAGCCGCACCGGCTCGGACATCCTGGCCCTGTTCGCCGATCTGCACCGATCCGGGCGAACCATCGTCATGATCACCCACGACCCCCGCGTGGCCGCGAGATGCGGGCGGGTCATCCGGCTGCGGGACGGCCGCCTCGTGCGGGACGCGGACGGGACGGCGGCGCTGCCGCCCGGCGGGGCGGAGGGCGCATGAGTCCCCCGCAGGCGCTCGCGGTCGCGCTCAAGGCCGTGCGCACCAACCCGCTGCGCAGCGGCCTGACGATGCTGGGCATCGTCATCGGGGTGGCGTCGGTCGTCAACGTGCTGGCCATCGGCAGCGGCGCGCAGACGGAGATCGCCGACCAGATCCGCGCGGTCGGCGCCAACGTCTTCACGGTCAACCCGGGCGCCGCCACGCAGGGCGGCGCGCGCCTCAAGGCCGGCAGCCAGCCCACGCTGACCGAGGGCGACGTCGCGGCCATGCTCGGCCAGATCCCGCAGATCCGGGCGGCGGCTGGCTCGCTTTCGGGCAGCGCGCAGGTTGTCCACGGGGGCCGCAACTGGAACACCACCGTCAACGGGACGGGCGACGGGCATTTCCTCGCACGCGACTGGCAGGTGGCGGCCGGGCGCTACTTTTCCAGGGCCGAGGAGGAGGGCGCCGGCAAGGTCGCCATCCTGGGCGACGCCGTGGTCAGGGAGCTGTTCAAGGACGGCGACGCGCTGGGCGCCCAGATCAGGATCATGAGCGTGCCCTTCGAGGTCGTGGGCGTGCTCAAGCCCAAGGAGCAGGACCAGGACGACGTCGCCTTCGTGCCGCTCTCGACCGCCAAGCTGCGCTTCATGGGCAGCGCCAGCGCGGTGAACCGGGACGCCGTGGCCTACATCCTGGCTAAGGCGGTGTCGGACGAGGCCCTACCCGAGGCCGAACGCCAGACGGCGAGCCTCCTGCGCCAGCGCCACCACCTCGGGAGCGGGGACGACGACTTCAAGATCAGCGACCCCACCGCGGTGATGAGCGCGCAGCGGGGCACCACCCGCACCATCGCGCTGCTGCTGGCCGCGACCGCCGCGGTGTCGCTCCTGGTCGGGGGCATCAGCATCATGAACATCATGATCGTGTCCGTGACGGAGCGGACGCGCGAGATCGGCATCCGCCGGGCCGTGGGGGCGCGGGCGCGGGACATCATGGTCCAGTTCTTGTCGGAAGCGCTCGTCCTGTGCCTGCTGGGCGGCGCGGCCGGCGTGGCCCTGGGAGTCTGCTCCTCGCTGGCCATCGCTCGCGGCACGGGCTGGCCCGTCGTCATCGACGGCGAAGCGATCGCCCTCGCGGTCGCGTCCTCCGGCATCACGGGGCTGTTCTTCGGCTTCTATCCCGCCCGGCGCGCCTCGAAGCTGAGCTCGATCGAAGCTCTGAAGTCGGACTGATGCCGTCCCGCGGTCCGATGCTCGGCGTCCGGCAGGACAGGCGCGGCTCGGCGCGCTCCGCCGACCCCACGTCAGAGTTGAAGATGAGGAAGTGATTCAAGTTTGAGCTTGTATTCTTGTTTCAACATAATATAAGTTTTAAACTAGAAGTTTCCGAGTCGCCGAAGTTTGATCTTCGCGCGCCGTTGTTGCTCGCGCTTCGTTTCTATAAAAATAATTGAGGAGCCAATATGAACAAGGTGAGCGAACTCTTTTCCGCTCTCGATGACGACGCCGGCCCGCCGGGCAGGCGCCTCCGCGACGACCGATCCTGGCCGGCCACGATCATCGAGGCCCGCGTCTTCACGGGGGACCTCCTTCTCCACGCGTTGCGCCAAGCCCTGCCCGGCCTGACGATCGACCGGATCGGCAACATCGACGACGTGCCGTCCGCGCCCCCGCGGACGATCGTCTACAGCTTCGTGAATCGGGGCTGCGACCTGCGCGACGTCGAGGTCGCCCTGTCGCGCCTGCGGGACCGGTTCGCCGCCTGTCGGCTCGTGATCCTGACCGACACGTCGAGCCCGGAGCTCGACGCCGTGATGCTCCGCCGCGGCGTCGACCGCTGGGTCCCCGCGTCCTCGGGTTTCGACGCCGTCGTGGCCGCCCTGACGGCCGTGTCGGACCAGGCCGGCGCCGGCCGGCCGGGCGCGGCCCCGGTCAACGACGGGTCCGATCCCTCGGACGCGCTGCGCCTGACCAGGAAGGAGGCCCTGATCCTGCGGCTGCTCCATGCGGGCATGGCCAACAAGCTGATCGCCTTCGAGCTCCAATGCTCGGAGAGCACCGTCAAGGTCCACATCGGCAACATGATGCGCAAGCTCCGGCTCCGGAACCGCACGCAACTGGCGCTCCTCTACAGGGCGCCGGACGTCCAGACCCTCCGGCCGGGGCACGGCATCTGAGTCGCGAACGGGCGCAGACGCCCCGCACGGTCCTGGGTTCTGCGTGGGCGGGTGCGCCGGCCCCGGGCGGCCCTATTGCGCGCCGAAACGCCCCGGCCTGAAGCCGTGGGCCGGCCGGCCGTTGAGGTCGAAGGTGGGATCGCCGCGCCGATGCCGGTGGCCGCCCGGCCAAACGTGCCACACGCCGCGAGCGCCGAGAGCGACCTGGGGAGCCACGCCCGGGACCGCGCCGCCCACGGCGGCGCCGACCGAGGGGGCCGCGGGATCCGCGATGCCTGGGCCGCCGTCCACGACCCCTTCCGTGACCCCGTTTCCATTGCCGTCGGTGGCGTTTCCGTTGCCTAGGCCGCTCCCGACGTTGCCGTTTCCGTTGTCGTTGCCCGTGTTCCCGTTGCCGTTGTTGTCGCCGATGTTGCCGTTGCCGTTTCCATTGCCGGTGCCGTCGGCCGCCCAGGCGGCCCCCGTCGACGATGGAGCGGGGAGCGACAGGCAGGGCGGCAGCGTGGCCAGGAGGACGAAGGTGAAGGGAATCGTTCGGCGCATCTTGGGTCTCCGTTGGTCGGTCGTCGTCGGGCGTCGCCCCGCAGGCCCGATCCGGGGCTCGGCCGTCGGCCGATGGATGCCCGTTCGCGTCGGGATGCGGGCCGATCCGCGCCGGATGCCGAAGCGCGGCGGCCTCGCCTGCCCGCAACATCCGTGAGGATGGACGTCTCTGTGCGAAGTCCCGCACCATCCGGGACTTCTATCCGCGCGGGCGACTGCTCGCGTTCGATGTCGAGCGGGCGTCTCGGGACCTCAGGGAGATGAGTGCTTCTGACTCTGTATTTGACCGAAAGGCCGATGGTCCTTCGATCGAAGCCCTCGTCCCCGTGGGAGGCCCCGCGGGCGTCCTGATCCCCATTCTATGGCGAGGGTGGTGACGCGGGTAGCTGGCCCTTGAGCCTAGCCAGGAGGGACGAGGACCGAAGGCTTAGGACCTATCCCGGTAGGAGATCGGGTCGGTCCGACGGTCCTTTTCCGCGCCGGGTGCGTCGGGCCCACCGCCCGATGCATGGGCATCACGCCTGCGGCCCCTCCTGCCCGGCCCGCAAGATCCCTCGCCGGCCCTCGACCGCCTCCTACCGGGATAGATCCTTAGGACCTGTCCCGGTCCCGACCTCGCCGGATGATGGACGGGAGGGGCGCGGGGGTGGTCCGCGACAGCCTCGGGATGCCGCCGTGGCGCTCCCCGCCGCCGGGATGGTATCGACGGATCGGGTCCGCGGCGCGGGGCGAATGTCCGAGCGCGACGGCGGCCGCGGGTCGGAAGGAGACGAGCGGATGAGCGGTGATAATCTCAACATGTCGGAGCAGGTCGTCCTCGTCACCGGAGCGGGCCGGGGCCTGGGGGCGGCGATCGCCGCGGCCTTCGCGCGCGAGGGCGCCCGGGTCGTCGTCAACTACAGCCGGAGCGCCGAGGCCGCCGCGGCGCTGGCTGGCCGGCTCGGCGACCGCGCCGTCGCGCTCCGGGCCGACGTCACCG
>CAXTFP010000345.1:0-4306 GCA_964243135.1 uncultured Lichenihabitans sp. | reverse complement strand
GGCGTGGACGGCGTCGAGGCCGCGCTCGACCGCGAGGCGAGCCGCGTCCAGCGCCGCATCGTCGGCGTCGCGCGCGACGCGGATCGCCTGGCCCAGCACCATGGCGCCGCGGCCGAAGGGGAGGCCCAGGCTGGCCCGGTCCCAGGAGCGGAAGTCGAGCCTGCGGCGGGTCACGACCGCGATGGGGTAGATGGGCCGGCCCGTGAGGCGGGCCAGCGTGACGATGCCGAGGCCGGCGCGGCGCGACACCTTGGGCACGTCGGCCGTCATCACCACGGTGCGCCCCTGGGCGAGCCGGCGCGCCATCTCGCGCAGCGCCGCGGCACCGCCGTGGCTGCGGATCTTGGCCGCGCCGCGGCCGCCCGAGCCGCGGATCGGCTCGACGCCGAGGCGCCGCAGGATGGCGGCGTTGAACTCGCCGTCGCCGTGGCGCGAGATCAGCGCCGCCACCCGCGCCCCGGCGGGCCAGGCGTAGTGCACCATGAAGTGCTGGCCGTGCCACATGGCCACGATGGCGGGGAGCTCGGGCGCGATCTCGGCCACGAAGCCCGGCGGCTCCAGCGTGAAGCGGTTGGTGCGGCGCACGAGGCCGAGGTAGGCGCTGGCGAGCGCCCCCGCGGCCTCGACGACGGGCCGGGCGCGCCCGGCCGTCTTGAGGAAGCGCGGCGTCAGGGCTTGGCGCCTCCCGGCGCCGCCGGATCGAGGAAGCGGTGCATGTGGACGATGAAGTAGCGCATCGCGGCGGGGTCGACGGTCGCCTGGGCCTTGGCGCGCCAGGCCACGAGCGCGCTGGCGTAGTTCGGGAAGATGCCCACGACGTCGAGCTTCGAGGGGTCGCGGAACTCGGTGCCGCCGATGTCGACGAGCTCGCCGCCGAACACGAGATGGAGCAGCTGAGGGGTCTTCGAGTCCATGGGTGCCTCCTGAGGTGCGAGGGGCTGTCGGGTCCGCGGGAGCCTTCAGCCCCCGGCGCCGAGCGTGCGGCGCCCGGCCGAGACCAGGGCGGCGTGGAGGCCGCGCCCCGCGCCGTAGAGAGTGCGGTGGCGCGGGACGCGCTGGTTGTAGCGCAGCGGCAGCCCGTCGCCGGCCGTGATCGACGCCCCGGCTTCCCCCAGCACGACGTCGATTCCGGCCATGTCCCAGTCATGGGCGTCGGGGGACGCGATCGCCGCGTCGATCTCGCCCGAGGCCACGGCCGCGAAGCGGCAGGCCAGCGACGGGATGCGCGGCACGAGGTCGACCGCCACGGCGCGGGCCAGCGGCTTGATGAAGCCCGCCGGGGCGGACAGCCGCGCGCCCGCGAGCTCCGTGCGGGCGCTGGCCGCCGCGGGCCGGCCGTTGAGCCGGGCGCCGCCGCCGAGCATGGCCTCCCAGGTCTTGCCCAGCGCAGGCGCGTGCACCACGCCCGCGACGGGGCGGCCGTGGCTCACCAGCGCCACCGACACGGCCCAGTGCGGGTCGCCGGCCGCGAAGGAGCGGGTGCCGTCGATCGGGTCGACGACGAGCACGTGGTCGTGGAGCAGGCGGTCGAGGTCGTCGACGGTCTCCTCCGACAGCCAGGCGGCCTCCGGCACGGCCGCGCGGAGGCGGTCGCCGAGGTAGCGGTCGACCGCGAGGTCGGCTTCCGTCACGGGCGAGCCCCCGGCCTTGAACTCCACCCGCGCGGCCGTCTCGGCGCCGTGGCGGAAGAAGTCCATCGCCATGGCGCCCGCGACAGCGGCGGCGTCGCGCAGGAGGTCGAGGACGGCGCGCGTGTCGGTGGGGGAGATGGGGGCCACGGCGCCGATCGCGGTTGAGGAGCACGGAACGGCCGATCGGCCTCGTCCGACGCATAGCCCGCAGGGGAGGCCGGGCGCAAGCAGGGGCAACCGGCATGCCAAGACGGGCGCGCGGACGGTGCCGCGGCGTCGATCGGTGCAAAGCGGGCGATCGCGGCGACGATTTCGACACCATGCCCGGCGATGCCCTGGCATAAGCCTCGTTTCATCGAAGCTTAAGCACGCCCCTTAGGGCTTTCACGGCCGAGATGAACCTAACTTGACTGCAACGGGGCGCGATGAGCCGCCCCGATGTCCAGTCCAGCGACAGGGACGGTCCGGCGGCGCTGCGGCGTGATCTCGGACCGGCACGGTCGCGGCCGCAGAGGCGGCCTGAATAGTTCGAGGCGTCCCATGATCACCAGCGCTGCGCCCTCCATCTTCGATCGGATCGCCGACGGCGTCCACGCACGCGCCGGCGCGCTCCAGGCCAATGACCCCCGCGCCGACGACCGGTGCCGCAGCGTGCTCCTGTCGCGCGACCGGGTGACCATCGACCGGAGCTACCGTGGCATCGCCATGCGGCTGTCCGTGCCGGTGTCGGCCTATCGGGGCGTCTGCGTCGGGGTGCGGGCGGGGGAGAACGGCGGCTTCGTGTACGAGCTGCGCCTCGCCCACCGCGACCCCGACCTGTCGGTGCTCCTGACCGAAGCCGTGGACGAGAGCCGCATCTGGGCCGACTGGCGGACCTCGGCGGGCTATTTCGGCCTGCCGGCGCTGGTCGAGCGCAACGACGGACCGGAGCCGTGGGGCGCGCTCCAGTCGGGCGGCGCGCGCCACGAGCGCCGCGTCAAGCGCCGCCACCGCCCCGGCATCGTGTCCCGCCGCGCCGCCCGCCCCGAAGCGCTGGAGACGGTCCACCGCGAGCACGAGATCATCGCGCGGGATTGATCGGGTTCACCGCCGCCCGAACAGCCGCTCGATGTCGTCGAGCTTCAGCGACACGGAGGTGGGCCGGCCGTGGTTGCACTGGCCGGACCCCGGCGTGCGCTCCATCTCGCGCAGCAGCGCGTTCATCTCGTCGGGCAGGAGCCGCCGCCCGGCCCGCACCGAATAGTGGCAGGCCATCGTCGCCAGATAATGATCGAGCCGGCGCTCCAGCGGCACGGCGCCGTCGTCCTCCGCGATGGCGGCCGCGAGGTCGCGCACCAGCGCCGCCATGTCGCCCTGGCCCAGCGCCGAGGGCACCTCGGTGACGGCCACGGCGCCCGGCCCGAAGGGCTCGACCGCGAGGCCCAGCGCGCCCAGGGCCTCGGCCTCGCCGAGCAGCAACGCCGCGGTGTCGGGCGCCATCTCGACGACGGTGGGGATCAGCATCATCTGGCTGGCGATGCCGCCCTCGGCGCGCGAGCGCTTCATCCGCTCGTAGACGAGCCGCTCGTGGGCCGCGTGCTGGTCCACGATGACGATGCCGTCGCGCGTCTGGGACAGGATGTAGGTCCCGTGGAACTGGGCGCGCGCGGCGCCGAGCGGCGCATCCTCGTCCAGGACCGCGGTCTCAGCGGCGGGCTCGGACGCGCGCACGTCGGCCGCTGGGGGTGCCTCGAACCGGGACGCTGCGAAGCCCGCCTGGGGGTTCTCGCCGAAGCCGCGCGCGGGGCGCCCGGGCGCCTGATAGCCGTGGCCGAAGCTCCGCGCCCCCAGGGCGTCGAGCGCGCGGGCGCCGCCCGTCGTCGAGGCGCGGTGGAGCGCGCCCGACAGCGCGTCGCGGATGGCCGAGACCACGAGGCCGCGCACGAGGTTGGAGTCGCGGAACCGCACCTCGGCCTTGGCCGGGTGGACGTTGACGTCGACCGCGCGCGGGCCGCAGGCGAGGAACAGCGCCACCACGGGGAAGCGGTCGCGCGGCACGTGGTCCATGTAGCCGGCGTAGAGCGCCGAGGTGAGCAGCTTGTCGCGCACCGGCCGGCCGTTGACGAAGAGGTACTGGCCGTCGCGCGTGCCGCGGTGGAAGGTCGGCAGGCCGATGAAGCCCGACAGCGCGATCGATTCGCCGTCCGCCGCGGCACGCTCGGCCCGGATCGGCAGGGCGTTGTCGACGAAGTCGCCGCCGACGATCTGGCTGATGCGGGTGAGGCGCCCCTCGTCGTCGTCCGCGCAGGGGAGGTAGTCGAAGCCGACCGTCGGCGTGCCCTCGAGCGACACGTGGACGGCGGGGTTGGCCATGGCGAGGCGGCGCAGCGCGTCCGCCACGGCGCTGGCCTCGGCGCGGTCGCCCTTCAGGAACTTGAGCCGCGCCGGCGTGGCGCCGAAGAGGTCGCGCACCTCGACCGTGGTGCCGGGCCCGCGCGCGGCCGGCCGCACCGGGGAAGCGACGCCGGCGTCGACCGCGATGCGGTGGGCCGCGGCGTCCGACGCCGCGCGGGGGCGGGACACGATGTCGAGCCGCGCCACCGAGCCGATCGAGGGCAGGGCCTCGCCGCGGAATCCCAGGGTCGCGATGGCGTCGAGGTCGCCCGCGGGAAGCTTCGAGGTGGCGTGGCGCTCGA
>CAXTFP010000344.1:0-4318 GCA_964243135.1 uncultured Lichenihabitans sp. | reverse complement strand
CCATCTGGGCGCCCATGTTCTCGAACTTGTCCTCGAGCTCGATCTCCTTGGCGACCGTCACACCATCCTTGGTGATGCGCGGCGCGCCGAAGGACTTGTCGATCACGACGTTGCGGCCCTTGGGGCCCAGCGTGACCTTGACGGCGTCGGCGAGGATGTCGACGCCGCGCAGCATCTTGTTGCGGGCATCGGATGAGAAACGTACTTCTTTAGCAGCCACGGGCTTGAACTCCTGGATCGGGGGGAATGGCGGAGGGGCGAGCTAGCGCGCTTCGGCCGTCGCCGATTCGCGCATCGGGATGCTCAGCCCACGACGCCCATGATGTCGCTCTCCTTCATGATGAGGAGATCCTGGCCGTCGATCTTGACCTCGGTGCCGGACCACTTGCCGAACAGCACCTTGTCGCCGGCCTTCACGTCGAGGGGAGTGAGCTTGCCGCTCTCGTCACGCCCGCCGGGGCCCACCGCGATGATCTCGCCCTCCTGGGGCTTCTCCTTGGCGGTGTCCGGGATGATGATGCCGCCCTTGGTCTTCTCTTCGCCCTCGAGACGCTTGACGACCACGCGGTCGTGGAGGGGACGGAAATTCATGGGAACCTTCCTGTTCATGAGTTCGGGCGGTCGTGCTATACAGCCGCCATCCGCAGAACCTGTGTTCGGCGCGCCTGTTAGCACTCCCTTGTAGCGAGTGCCAAGCGCGACGGTGACCTAAGCCGGGCCGCTCCGGCTGTCAAGGCGGAACGCCGCACCGCGCACAGGTCGAGCGCTCGCCGGGACACCGGTCGGCCGCGGGATTGGCCCGAGGGCCAAAGCTGCTATAGGCCCCTCCCCACCCCCGGAACCGCCATCTTGCTCCATCCCCGCCCGTGCGCGAGCCGCGGCGCACCATGCTGAAGCGCTTCGATCGCCGCGGCGCGCGTCCGCTGCGCTGGCCGCACTTCTCGGTCAGCCGGATCAGCCTCGGGCTCGGCGCCTGCGGGCTCGCATTCATCCTCGGCACCGCGGGGCTGATCGCTGGGCACGAGCGCGAGATCGCCTATCGGGAGGCGCGCGTCGGGGCGCGCGACGCGGCCTTCTCGCTCGCCGACCACGCGGCGCGGCTGTTCGAGGTCGCTGATTTGGCGCTGCGCAACACCGCCCTGGCGCTCGGCGACCGGGATTGGGACGAGGCCGAGGCGTCGCGGCCGCTGTGGAACGAGATGCGGCTCACGGAGGAGGTATTGCCCTATGTCGGCGACCTTTGGCTCAACGACGCGACGGGGCGGCTCCGCCTGTCCACGCCGGCCTTCCCGACACCGCCCTCGAACGCGGCCGACCGGCCGATCTTCGCAGCCCTGCGGGACGGCGCCGCCGATCTCCAGATCGGCGACCCGATCCTCCGCCGCGTGCCGAACAGCCCGACCTTCCTGATCGCGCGGCGCCTCGGCGACGCCGACGGCCATTTCCGCGGCATGGTGTCGGCCACGGCCGACCTCGCCTACTTCACCGACCACTGGCACAGGCTCGACCTCCCCAACGGCGAGGAAGTGTCGCTCGTGCGGCCGTCGAGCGGGCGCGTGCTGGTCAGCTTCCCGGAGCCGGAGGGCGCGCCGGCCGAACCGGGCGGCGACGCCCTCGGGCAGGCCATCGCGGCGGAGCCGACGGCGGGCCGCTACAAACCCGCGGAGGGTCGGACCGGCTATTACCATCAGGTCGGCAACCTGCCGCTCTACGCGGCGGTGTCGTTCCGCTACGGCACCATCGAGCGCGCCTGGCGCGACTGGATCTGGACCAGCCTGCCGATCCCGGCCGCCGCCGTCCTGGCGCTGGCCGCCATCATGGCGCTGGCGCGACGGCAGAGCCGGGTCGAGGCGCTGGCGAGCCGCGACGTGAACCGGGCGAGGGCCGCGCTGGCGGCCGCCAACGAGCGCCTGGAGCAGCGAGTTTCGGAGCGCACGGCCGACCTCCAGGACAGCAACGCCGAGATCCAGCGCTTCGCCTACGTCGTCAGCCACGACCTCCGGGCGCCGCTGGTCAACATCATGGGCTTCACGTCGGAGCTGCAACGGCTGCGCTCCGCCCTCTTCCCCGAAGGCCGGGGCGACGGGGCGCCGGAGGCGGAAGCGCTGCGCGAGGACTTCGACGAGGCGATCGGCTTCATCAAGTCGTCGATCGACAAGATGGACCGGCTCATCAAGGCGATCCTGCTCCTGGCCCGCCAGGGCACGCGCGCCTTCGCGCCCGAACCGGTCGATACCGAGGCGCTGATGCGCTCCATCGCGGACGGCGTCGCCCATCGCGCGCAGGTGGCCGGCGCCGAGATCGCCGTCGGGCCCCTGCCCCGGCTCGTCATCGACCGCATCGCGGCCGAGCAGGTCTTCTCCAACCTCGTGGACAACGCTGTCAAATACCTGCGCCCCGGCGTGCCCGGACGGATCGCGGTGTCGGCCACGGTGGCGGAAAACCGGGCGGCGTTCCGCGTCGCCGACAACGGCCGCGGCATCGCCGCGCCCGATCACGGCCGGGTGTTCGAGCTGTTCCGCCGCTCGGGCCCGCAGGACCGGCCCGGCGACGGCATCGGCCTCGCGCATGTGAGGACCCTGGTGCGCCAGCTCGGCGGCACCATCTCGCTCGAATCCACGCTGGGCCAGGGTACCACCTTCACGGTGGTGCTGCCCCTCGCCCCTTACGGAGCCGCGCCATGATGGCCCTGACCCAAGCCGTCACCATCGTGATGATTGAGGACGACGAGGGTCACGCCCGGCTGATCGAGAAGAACATCCGCCGCGCCGGCGTGTCGAACCCGATCGTCCACCTGCGCGACGGCACGGGAGCGCTCGACTTCCTGTTCGGGACGAATGCCCTGGCGCGGGCCGACCACCTGCCGTTCATGGTCCTGCTCGACCTCAACCTGCCCGACATGAGCGGGGTCGACATCCTGAAGCGGGTGAAAGCCGACGAGCAGCTTCGTCGCATCCCGGTGATCGTCCTCACGACCACCGATGACAGGGCCGAGATCGAGCGCTGTTATGACCTGGGCTGCAATGTTTACATCACGAAACCCCTGATCTATCAGGATTTCACCGAAGCGATCCGCCAGTTGGGGCTGTTCCTGTCCGTGATCCAGATTCCCGAGCAGGTTTGACCGTGGAGATGCCCGACGAGACGCGCGCTTCGGGCCCGGCGCCCGACGCCGCGACGCCCGACGCTGCCGAGCACCGCGGCTCGTCCGGAACCGCGGTGGGCCATCGGCTGCTCTACATCGACGACGACGCCGGCCTGTGCCGCTTCGTGCAGCGCCAGTTGGGGCGGCTCGGCCACGCGGTCGAGGTGGCGACCGACAGCGAGGCCGGCCTCGCGCGCGTGGCCGGGGGCGGCTTCGACGCCGTGGCGCTCGACCATTACATGCCCGGCCGCGACGGGCTCGACGTGCTGGATGCCATCAGGGCCCTGCCCGACCCGCCGCCCGTGATCTTCGTCACCGGCACCAGCGAGAGCCGCATCGCGGTCTCGGCCCTCAAGGCCGGCGCGACCGACTACGTTGTGAAGGACGTGGGCGGCGAGTTCATCGAGCTCCTGGAGGCCGCCGTGCGCTCCGCCGTGTCGGGCGTCACGCTGCGGCGCGAGAAGGAGGCGTCCGACCGCGCGGTCGTCGAGGCGCGCGACCGCTTCGAGGCCCTGGCGGCCGAGCGGCAGGTGCTGATGCGCGAGGTCAACCACCGCGTCGGCAACAGCCTGCAGCTCGTGGCGGCCTTCCTGCACCTCCAGGCCAACGGCTCGGCCTCGCCCGAGACCAAGGAAGCGCTGAACGAGGCCAACCGCCGCGTGCTGGCCATCGCCCAGGTCCACCGCCGCCTTTACACCTCGGACACGGTGAACACGGTGGCGCTCGACAGCTATCTGTCGGCCCTGATCGACGACATCAGCGAGTCGAGCGACGCCGAGGCCGCCCCGGCCCAGCTCTCCGTCGCGGCCGTGCCCCTGACGATCGACGCCGACAGCGCCGTGACCATCGGGGTGATCGTCACCGAACTCGTCATCAACGCGCTGAAATACGCCTATCCCGGCGGCACCGGCCCGGTGCGGGTCCGGCTGGAGGCCGACGGGGCGGAACGGCGCTATCGCCTAGTCGTCGAGGACGCCGGGGTCGGCAGGGACGACGACGGGGTCCACGGGACCGGCCCGGCGTCGAGCGGCATCGGCCGCACGCTCATCAAGGCGATGACGCTGGTGGGTGACACGCTGTTCGTGGTCGACCGCACCGACATCGAGACGGGCACGCTCGTGAAGGTGCCCGCGTCGGGAGGCACGGTGACCGAGCTGGCGACCGACATCCTGC
>CAXTFP010000343.1:0-4354 GCA_964243135.1 uncultured Lichenihabitans sp. | reverse complement strand
CCGAGCCTGCTCGCCGCCAACACGGTGATGGGGGCCGCGAGCCTGTTCCGCGCTCCCCTGCTGAAGCGCATGCTGCCCTCCCCGGCGCGGCTCGGCGGCGCCTATCACGATCACTGGATCGGGTTGAGCGCGCTCGCGGCGGGCGCGATCCGCTACGTCGACCGGCCGCTGCACGACTACATCCAGCACGGCGACAACGTCATCGGCCACAAGCGCGACGCCGACGCGCCGGGCCTCTCGGCCGCGGGCCGCGCGGTGCTCGCGGCCCTGCGCCAGCGCGGCCCGCTCGCCCACACGCTGCGCGACATCCTGGTCCGCGCCACGGCCGACCGGCAGTCGCTCGTGGCCCAGAAGGCCGTGCTGGCCCGCATCCTCCTCCTGCGCCATCCGGACCTGCGCCCCGCGGCCCGACGTGTTCTGGAGCGCTTCACGGGGCTGACGCGGCTCGTGCCGGCCCTGCGCGAGCGCGCGCTGGCGGCGGTCGAGCGGCGCCCGACGCTGAACCACGAGGGGCATTTCCTCCGCGCCGTGCTGGTGTCGCGCGCGCGCCAGGGCGTCTACCGGGCGCTGCGCGGGCCGCAGCAGCGGCGCCTCCGGCGCATGCGCTACCTCCACGGCGTCCGCCACCTGATGGCGAGCCGCGACCCGGCGGCGCCGATCGACTTCAGCCATTCCGGGGCCGGGCGCGACATGCCGGCCATGGACTTCGGCCACGTCGGCTGGATCTTCCACAACGTGTCGCCCCTCACTCTTCGGCCGTCCCCGGCCCATCCGCGGCGCGTCAACCTGCTGCTGGCGACGATCAACTTCGACTACCTGTTCGGCGGTTACATCGGCATGTTCAACCTGGCGCTCAGGTTGCGCCGGGATGGGCACGCGGTGCGGATCGTGCTGCTCGACGAGACGGACGTGCAGCTCGGCGCCTGGCGCGAGCGGATCGCGAGATATCCGGGGATCGACCGGCTCTTCGACGAGGTCGAACTCGCCTACCGCTACGACCGCGCGCTGCCCCTCGACGTGAGCCCGGAGGACCGCTTCGTCGCCACCAGCGGCTGGAGCGCCCACGTGGCCCACAAAGCCGAGGCGGCGCTCGGGCGCGAGCGGTTCCTGTTCCTCATCCAGGAATACGAGCCGTTCTTCGGGGCCATGAACACCAACACGGCGCTGCTGCGGCAGGCCTACGACTTCCCGCAGTTCGGGCTCTTCTCGACCGCCATCCTGCGCGACTATTTCGAGCGCGAGCGCATCGGCCTCTTCGAGGAGCCCGGCGGGAAGGAGCGCTCGGCCGTCTTCTCCAACGCCATCCAGCGCTTCTCGCCCACCCGCGATCAGCTCGCGCGCCGCAGCCGCCGCATCCTGTTCTATGCCCGGCCGGAAGACCACGCGGCCCGCAACATGTTCGAGATGGGCATCGCGGCGCTGGTGGCGCTGTTCTCAGATCCTGCTGTGGCGGAGGCCGGCTGGACCGCCCACGGCATCGGGTCCATCCGCACGGCCGACCGGCTGGAGCTCGTGCCGGGCACCTTTCTGCAGATGCTGCCCAAGACCAGCCTGGGCGACTACATCGCCCTGCTGCCCACCTTCGACGTCGGCCTGTCGCTGATGCTGACGCCCCACCCGAGCCTGGTGCCGCTGGAGATGGCGGCCGCCGGCCTGCCGACCGTCACCAACACCTTCGCCAACAAGACCGCCGAGGCGCTGTCTGCTATCTCGCCGAATCTCATCGGCGCGAAGCCGACGCTGGAGGGCATCGTGGCGGGGTTGCGGACGGCCATCGCCCGGGTCGACGACGTCGAGGCGCGTCTCGCCGGCGCGCGGGCCATGACGTGGCCGACCGACTGGGAGACGGCCTTCCCGGCCGAGGCCATGGCGAAGGTGAACGCGTTCCTGGCGGAGTGAGGGCGGGCGCCCGGGCCGTCACTTCAGCTGCTCGTTCTCGTGCATACGGGAACCCAGCGCGAAATGCCTGAGCGAAGGCCGGTCCCCATCAGCGACCGTGCGGGGCGCGATCGAGGCTGTCGGCCTTCGGCCGCCTCCTGACGCTGGGTCCCCGCATGCGCGGGGGCGAGCGGGGGAGGGAGGTGGTGGCAGAAACCGGATCACATCGTCAGGGCTTCGGCGCCTCGCCGGCGGGGGCCGGGGCCGCGGGTGGCGGGGTCATGCGGTCGATCTTGGCCTCGCTGCGCAGCTTGGTGATGTCGTCGCTCTGCGCCTTCTGGGCGACGTAGCGCGCCACCTGGTCCTTCACCTGCTCGAAGGGCGGAAAGCTCTTCTCGCGCTTGCCCTCGACCTTGATGACGTGCCAGCCGAACTCGCTCTTCACGGGGTCGGAGATCTGGCCCGCCTCCATCTTGAAGGCCGCGGCGGCGAATTCCGGCACCATCTTGTCCTTGGTGAACCAGCCGAGGTCGCCGCCCTGCGAGCCCGGGTCCTTCGACACCTCGTCCGCCACCTTGGCGAAGTCCTCGCCCTTCTTCACCCGCGCCAGCGCGGCCTTGGCCTCGTCCTCGGTGGGCACGAGGATGTGGCGGGCGTGGACCTCGGTCTCGGGCGGCTGGGCCTTGGCGGCGTCGTCGTAGACCTTCTTCTGGGCCTCGGGCGTCACGGCGGCCTTGGCGATGGAGCCGAGCAGATCCTCCATCAGCACCTTGTCGTGGTAGTAGGCCAGCTTCTTGGCGAAGTCCGGCGCGTCGCCGAGCTTCTGCACCGTGGCCTGCTGGGCCGCGAGCTTGAGGTCGATCAGGTAGTCGACCACGTAGGCCTCGCGCGCCGGGCCCTGGAGCTGCGCGGGCAGCGAGGGGCCGAGATCGGCCGTGGCGATCCGCACGTCCTCGTCCGTGATCTCCGTGCCGTTGACCGTGGCCATCACCTTGGCGGATGCGGGGGACAGCGCGGCGAGGCCGATCAGGGCGGCGGCCGCGACGGAGCGCAGCGGGGCGTCGTATCGTTTACGCATGGTGGTGGTCCTCGGAAGGGTCCCGGATCGCCGGGCAACGCTGCCGGTGGAAGGCCGCGGATGCCACGGCTCGACCCGCGATTGACAGGGTTTGGGGCGGCTCATATCTGTCGCGGCGGCCGAAGGCCACCAGTTTCTCGCGCGGCGCCCCGCGCGGAACCCCGCCCCGTTGCGGGGCCATCGCGCGCGGCTTACATGCGAGCCGTCGCAATCGTGCTGGGCGAGCGCGACCGATGGCAGGACCAGCCGCGCGTGCCCGCAGGGGCGCGGCCCGCGGCCCAGACGGGGTTTTCGACGGATGCTCGGCTCGCTCGCAAGCAAGATTTTCGGGACGGCCAACGGGCGCCGGTTGAAGTCCTACAGCCCCCGCATCGCCGCCATCAACGCGCTCGAACCCGAAGTGGCGGCGCTGAGCGACGCCGAGCTCGCCGCCCGCACGCCCGCCTTCCGGGAACAGCTCGCCGCAGGCCGTTCCCTCGACGACCTCCTCGTGCCGGCCTTCGCCACCGTGCGCGAGGCCGCCAGGCGCGTGCTCGGCCAACGCCACTTCGACGTGCAGCTCGTCGGCGGCATGGTGCTGCACGAGGGCGGCATCTCCGAGATGCGAACCGGCGAGGGCAAGACCCTGGTCGCGACCCTCGCGACCTATCTCAACGCGCTCGCGGGCCAGGGCGTCCACGTCGTCACGGTCAACGACTACCTCGCCCGCCGCGACGCCGAGTGGATGGGCCGCGTCTACAACTTCCTCGGGCTCAGCGTCGGCATCATCGTGCACGGGCTCGACGACGTCCAACGCAAGGTCGCCTACGCGGCCGACATCACCTACGGGACCAACAACGAATACGGCTTTGACTACCTCCGCGACAACATGAAGTACGAGCTGGAGCAGATGGCCCAGCGCGGCCACGCCTTCGCGATCGTCGACGAGGTCGACTCCATCCTGGTCGACGAGGCCCGCACGCCGCTCATCATCTCGGGGCCGTCGGACGACAAGTCGGACCTGTACAACTCCATCGACAAGCTGATGCCGTCCCTCGTGCCGGCCGACTTCGAGGTCGACGAGAAGCAGCGCACCGCCAACCTCACCGAGGCCGGCAACGAGCACATCGAGGCGCTGCTCGGCGAGGCGGGGCTCCTGGTCGAGGGGTCGCTCTACGAGGCCGCCAACGCGACGCTGGTGCATCACGTCCAGCAGGCCCTGAAGGCCCACAAGCTGTTCACGCGCGACAAGGACTATATCGTCCGCAACGACGAAGTCGTCATCATCGACGAGTTCTCGGGCCGCATGATGCCGGGCCGCCGCTACTCGGAAGGCCTCCATCAGGCGCTGGAAGGCAAGGAGGGCGTGCAGGTCCAGCCCGAGAACGTGACCCTCGCATCGATCACGTTCCAGAACTA
>CAXTFP010000342.1:0-4357 GCA_964243135.1 uncultured Lichenihabitans sp. | reverse complement strand
CGGCCAGGGCGCGCGCCACGGCGGCGTCCACGTAGGTCATGAGCTGCGCCAGCATCGCCTTGTACATCAACTCCCAGTGGGAGTTGTCGGTGTGGACCTCGCGCCGGAGCGTGGCCTCGGTGTAGCTGAAATGGGGTTCTTTGAATGAGGTCATGGGACCCGCGGCTGGCTCGACTCGACACTGTCCGTCGCGAACGACGACAGCCGCACCATGATTTCTTGACCTTAACAGGTGCTTGCGGGCGCCCCCGCGGGTGGGTCCGGGGGCGTCACGAGAGGGTCACGCGGCGGGGCTAGATCGGCCGCCGGACATGAGGGGAGCGGGATCATGGCGGAGCACGAGGGCCTGTCGCGGCGCGACGTCATCCGGGGTGCGGCGGCGGGCGGCGTCGCCCTGGCGCTGGCCCCGGCGGGGGCCGAGGCGCAGTCCGCGCCGGCCGGCGCCGCGACGGTCGCGGCCACCGTCACGGGAATCGTTTTCGAGGAGGGGCCGGCCCGCGCCGGCTTGGCCGGCGTGCTCGTGTCGAACGGCCGCGACGTGGCCGTGACGGGGCCTGACGGGCGCTATTCCCTGCCGGTCGAGGAGGGTCAGTCCGTGTTCGTGGTCAAGCCGGCGGGCTACATGACGCCGGTCGAGCCCGGCACGGGCCTGCCGCTCTTCGCCCATCTGCACCAGCCCGCCGGCACGCCGGCCGACCTCGGGCTGCGCTACGAGGGCGTGGCGCCGACCGGGCCGCTGCCGGCCTCCGTCGACTTCCCGCTGCGCCGACAGGACGAGCCGAGCCGCTTCGACGCCATCCTGCTCACGGACACCCAGCCGGAGACGGAGGCCGAGCTCGACTTCGTGCGCGACGACGTCATCCCGGCCCTGCGCGGCACCTCGGCGCGGTTCGGGCTGACGCTGGGCGACCTCATGTTCGACGACCTGTCGCTCTACGCCCGCCACAACCGCATCCTGGGCACGTTGGGCCTGCCCTGGTACAGCGTGGGCGGCAACCACGACCTCAACTACGAGGCGCCCGACCGCCGGCATGCGCGCGAAAGCTTCAAGCGCGTGTTTGGCGCCACCCACTATGCCTTCGCCTATGCGGAGGCGGTCTTCGTCATGCTGGACGACGTCGACTACCTCGGCCCCGATCCGCAGAAGCCGGACGGCGCCGGCAAGTACCGCGGCCACCTCGACGCCGCGCAGATCGACTTCGTCCGCAACCTCCTGGCCCATGTGCCGGACGACAAGCTGATCGTGGTCTGCCTGCACATCCCGATCATCACATACGCGGGGAGCGACGACGCCGAGAATCTCGTCAACAGGGCGGAGCTGCTGAAGCTGCTGTCGGGCCGGCCCCATACGGTGTCGTTCTCGGGCCACACCCACACGACCGAGCACCATTACCTCGGCGCGGCCGAGGGCTTCGACGGGCCGGAGCCGCACCACCACCACGTGCTCACCGCCGTGTCGGGCTCCTGGTGGAGCGGGCCCTACGACCACCGCGGCGTGGCGGTGGCGGACAGCCGCGACGGCACGCCCAACGGCTTCCACGTGCTGTCGGTCGACGGCAACCGCTACACGACGCGCTTTGTGCCTGCGAAGGAGCCCGACGGGCGGCAGATCCGCGTGTCGGTGCTGAGCCAGTTCCACGACGAGATGCGCCGCGACGCGCGGCCCGGCGCACTGCTGCAGCCGCGCCTCCCGGCCCATGCGGTGGAGGGCGCGACGGTGGTGGCCAACGTGTTTGACGGCGGCCCGAAGACGACCGCGACGCTGCGGGTGGGCGAGGGATCGGCCGTGGCCATGGTCCGGCAGACGCGGGTCGACCCCTTCGTGGCCGAGATCTACGACCGCAACGAGGCCACGAAGAAGCCCTGGGTGAAGGCGCTCCCCTCCTCGCACGTCTTTGTGGCCAAGCTACCCCGGGGGCTCACGCCCGGGAGCTACCCGCTCGTCGTCGAGGTCCTGAACGAATACGGGCAGCCGCTCGGCGCGCGGCTGGCGCTGGAAGTCGAGGGCTGAGGGGCGGCGCCCGAGGCGCCGTCCCTCGAAGGTGAAGCGCCGGTCAGCCCTGCCCCATCAGGGCCCGCCGGTGCCCCACCAGCCCGGCCGTCGAACCATCGAGCTGTTCCGTCGAGGCCGTGGGGTCCGACACGATCGGCGCCAGCGTACTGGCCAACTCCTTGCCGAGCTCCACGCCCCACTGGTCGAAGGGGTTGATGTCCCAGATCGCCGCCATGGTGAATACGCGGTGCTCGTAGAGCGCGATCAGCCGGCCCAGCATGCGCGGGTCGAGCTTGCGGTACAGGAAGGTCGAGGTCGGCCGGTTGCCGTCGAACTGCTTGTGGGACGCCACGGCCGCGATGGCCTCCGGCTCGGCGCCGGCATGTCCCATCACGGCCTTCACCTCGTCGGCCGTGCGGCCCACCATCAGCGCCTGGCTCTGGGCGAGGCAGTTGGCGACGAGCAGCTCGTGGTGGTGAAGGTCGGCGTCGGTCGGCTCGGCCGCGACCAGGAAGTCGATCGGCACCACCTCGGTGCCCTGGTGCAGGAGCTGGAAGAAGGCGTGCTGCCCGTTGGTGCCGGGCTCTCCCCAGACCACCGGGCCGGTCGCGTCGAGGCAGCGCGTGCCGTCGATGTGGACGTGCTTGCCGTTGCTCTCCATGTCGAGCTGCTGGAGGTAGGCCGGGAAGCGGCCGAGGCGCTGGTCGTAGGGGATCACGGCCTGCGTGGCGTAGCCCCAGGCGTTGCGGTAGAGCACGCCGATGAGCCCCATCAGGGCGGGGATGTTGGATTCCAGCGGCGCCTGCCGGAAATGCGTGTCGACCTCGTGGCCGCCGGCCAGGAACTCGGCGAAGGCATCGGGCCCGATCTGGATCACCACCGACAGGCCGATCGAGGACCACACGGAGTAGCGCCCGCCGACCCAGTCCTTGAAGCCGAAGACGCGGTCGGGCCGGATGCCGAACTTCCCCACGAGGTCGAGGTTGGTCGAGACGGCCGCGAAATGGTGCTGCACCGCGGCGTCGCCGAGCGCCCCCGCCAGCCAGGCGCGGGCCGTGCGCGCGTTAGTCATCGTCTCCTGGGTCGTGAAGGTCTTCGAGGCCACGATGAACAGCGTGGTCGCGGGATCGAGGCCTTTGAGCGTGTCGCCGATGTCGGCGCCGTCCACGTTGGACACGAAATGGGTGCGGATGCGCGGGTGGCCGAAGGGCGCCAGCGCCCGCGCCGCCATGGCGGGGCCGAGGTCCGATCCGCCGATGCCGATGTTGACGACGTCGGTCAGGGGCTGGCCGGTCGCGCCCTTGATCGTGCCGTCGCGCAGGCCGCGGGCGTAGTCCGCGAGCTTGGCGCGCACAGCCAGCACCTCCGGCATCACGTCCTCGCCGTCGACCGTGACGGATGTGCCCGGGGGGGCGCGGAGCGCGGTGTGGAGCGCGGCGCGGCCCTCCGTCGGGTTGATGATGCCGCCCGCGAACATGAGGTCGCGCTTCTCCTCCACCCTCTGCGCGCGGGCGAGGTCGAATAGGGCGCGGAGCACGTCCTCGTCGACGCGGTGCTTGGAATAGTCGAAGACGAGGTCGCCCAGGGCCACGTGGTAGCGGTCGAACCGCTCGGGGTCGGCGGCGAAGAGGTCGTTGAGGATCCGGCCCGCCGCCTTGTCCACCGCGGCCCGAAGGGCCGCGAACTTCGAGTCGTCCTTGTCCTGCGCCATCGTCCATCCCCGCTTCAGCCGCGCCGGGGCCGGCCGCGATCCCCTCGCGCTCCCGCCCCGCGACACCATAACCGGGTGAGGCGCGGAAAGGTCGCCTGCCGCGCGGGCCTCGCTGCCCTTCCGCCGGGTCGACGCGACGGCGTTTTCGGTGCAGGACACCGGGACACGCCATCGACGATCAGGACCTCCATGCCGCCGCCGCTGCTGCAGATGACCGGAATCCGCTACACGCTCGGGGGCAAGCCGCTGCTCGACGGCGTGGACCTGCAGGTCGGGCGCGGCGACCGCATCTGCCTCGTGGGCCGCAACGGCTCGGGCAAGTCGACGCTGATGCGGGCGGTGTCGGGCGACATCGCCCCCGACGGCGGCACGCGCTTCCTCCAGCCTGACGCCACGCTGCGGGTGCTGCCGCAGGAGCCCGACCTCGCCGGCTACGACGACGTGCTGTCCTACGTCGAGGCCGGCCTCGGCCCGCTCGACGACCCGTACCGGGCGCGCTCCATGCTCGACGACCTCGGGCTGACCGGGGAGGAGAAGCCCGGCCACCTGTCGGGCGGCGAACTGCGCCGCGCCGCGCTGGCGCGCGTGCTCGCGCCGGAACCCGACATCCTGCTCCTCGACGAGCCCACCAACCACCTCGACCTGCCCGCCAT
>CAXTFP010000341.1:0-4369 GCA_964243135.1 uncultured Lichenihabitans sp. | reverse complement strand
CCTGCCGGGCGTGTCGCGCGCCCTGCCCAACGCCGACAAGGCCGACCCCGCCGCCTGGGCGCGGCCGGGCGGGCCACCGCCCACCCTCCCGATCCCCTCGGGTTTCGGCCCGGCCTCGGCGGGAGGGCACACGCGGGGGTTCGTCGAGATCCAGAACGGCTGCGACCACCGCTGCACCTTCTGCATCATCCCCTTCGGCCGCGGCCCCTCGCGCTCCTCGCATCCCGAGCGGGTCATGGCCGAGATCCGCGCCACCGTCGAGGCCGGCGCCGCCGAGGCCGTGCTGACGGGCGTCGACGTCACGTCCTTCGCCGGGCCGGGCGGGCTGCGGCTCGGCGGCCTCGTGAAGCGGGTGCTGCGCGAGGTGCCGGAGCTGAAGCGCCTGCGCCTGTCCTCGCTCGACTGCATCGAGGCCGACCGCGACCTCCTCGACGTCCTGGCCGGCGAGCCCCGCTTCATGCCGCACCTGCACCTGTCGCTCCAGCACGGCGACGACCTGATCCTCAAGCGCATGAAGCGCCGCCACACCCGCGCCGAGGCCCTGGCCTTCTGCCGGGACGCGCGCCGCCTGCGCCCCGGTCTCGCGCTCGGCGCCGACCTCATCGCCGGCTTCCCGACCGAGACCGAGGACCACGCGGCCCGCTCGCTCGACCTCGTGGCGGAATGCGGCATCGCCCACCTCCACGTCTTCCCCTATTCGGCGCGCCCCGGCACGCCCGCGGCCCGCATGCCGGCCGTGCCGGGCGACGTCGTCCGGGCGCGGGCGGCCGCGCTTCGGGCCGCGGGCGACTCCGCCCTCGCGCGCCACCTCGACCGCCACGTCGGCGCGACCGTGTCGGTCCTGGCCGAGCGGGGCGGGCGGGGCCGCACGGAGGACTTCTCCGCCGTGCAACTCGGCGACGGCGTCGCCCCGGGGCGCATCGTCGAGGTCGCGGTCGCGGGCCACGACGGCCGGGTGCTGCGGGACGCCGAAAGCGGCATGTCCGTTCCGTATTGACGAAAAAACGGAAAAGGTATTTCATGTTTCCATGAACGGGAGGGCGCGCCTGCGCGCCTCAACCCGTCGCGGCTCACCCTGGCGCGTCTCATGCTGCTGCTGACACACGCCAGCTTCAAAATGTCGGTCTGTTCGCGGACTTGAGCCGAAGCTCCGCTTCAACGACAGCCTGACAGGCTCCAGGGAGGCCCCCGTGACGACACCCCGGCTCGACGTCATCACCATCGGGCGGTCCTCGGTCGACCTCTATGGCGCCCAGGTCGGCGGCCGGCTGGAGGATATGGCGAGCTTCTCCAAGGCGGTCGGCGGCTGCCCCACCAACATCGCGATCGGCACGGCCCGGCTGGGGCTGAGGAGCGGCCTCGTCACCCGCGTCGGCGACGAGCACATGGGCCGCTTCATCCGCGAGCAGCTCGCGCGCGAGGGCGTCGACGTCGCGGGCGTCCACACCGACCCCGAGCGCCTCACCTCGCTGGTGCTGCTCGGCATCCGCGACTCGAAGCGCTTCCCCCTCATCTTCTACCGCGACAATTGCGCGGATTCGGCCCTCGACGTGGCGGACATCGACGAGGGCTACATCGCCTCGGCATCCGCCATCGTGGTCACCGGCACCCACTTCGCCCGGGAGAACACGGCCGCGGCGCAGCGGCTCGCCATGCGGCACGCCCGGGCGCACGGGCGCCGGATCGTCCTCGACGTCGACTACCGCCCCAACCTGTGGGGCCTCGCCGGCCACGGCGCGGGCGAGGAGCGCTTCATCGCGTCCGACGCCGTCAGCGCGCACTTGGCCCCCGTGCTCAGGGATTGCGACCTCATCGTCGGCACCGAGGAGGAGCTGATGATCGCGGGGGGCGTCGAGGATCCCCTCGCGGCCATCCGGGCCATCCGCGCCCTGTCCCCGGCCGCGCTGATCGTGTGCAAGCGCGGCCCCATGGGATGCGTGGCCTTCGACGGCCCGATCCCCGACGAGATCGAGGCCGGCATCAAGGGTCCCGGCTTCCCGGTCGAAGTCTACAACGTCCTCGGGGCCGGCGACGCCTTCCTGTCGGGCTTCCTGCGGGGCTACCTGCGCGGCGAGCCGGTCGAGCAGGCCTGCGCCTATGCCAACGCCTGCGGGGCCTTCGCGGTGTCGCGCCTGCTGTGCTCGGCCGAATACCCGACCTGGGACGAGCTGCAGCACTTCCTCCGCCACGGCCCCGCGACGCGCCGGTTGCGCCACGACGCGGCGCTGAACGACCTGCACTGGGCCACGACGCGGGACGCCCGCACGCGCGAGGCCGCCCACCCGGCGAGCGTCATGGCCTTCGCCATCGACCACCGCATGCAGCTCGAAGCCATGGCGGACGAGGCGGGCGTGCCGCGCGAGCGCCTGTGCGACCTGAAGGTCCTGGCCGTGGAGGCCGCGGCCCGCGTGGCCGGCGGGCGGCGGGGTTTCGGCATGCTGATCGACGGCACCTACGGGCGTGAGGCCCTGTTCCGCGCCTCCGAACAGCCGTTCTGGATCGGCCGCCCGGTGGAGCTGCCGGGCTCGCGCCCGCTCGACATCGACGGCGGCGGCTCACTGGCCGCGAAGCTGATCGAGTGGCCGGTCGACCACACGATCAAGTGCCTGTGCTTCATGCACCCGGACGACGCGCACGAGCTGCGCGACCGGCAGGAGCGCGAGCTCCTGCGCCTCCAGGACGCGGCCCGAACGATCGGCCGCGAGCTGCTGGTCGAGATCATCGCGGGCAAGAACGGGACGCTCGGCGACGACACGGTGGCGCGCGTCGTGGCCCGGCTCTACGGCATCGGCGTCCGGCCGGACTGGTGGAAGCTCGAAGGCCAGCCCTCGGCCGCGGCCTGGGAGGCGGTCGCGGCGACGATCCGCGAACACGATCCGCGCTGCCGCGGCATCATGCTGCTCGGGCTCGACGCCCCGGCCGAGGTCCTGGCCGAGCAGTTCCGCTCCGCCGCCGCCTGCGAGATGGTCAAGGGCTTCGCGGTGGGCCGCACGATCTTCGGCGAGCCGGCCCGCGCCTGGCTCGGCGGCGGGCTCACCGATGCCGAGGTGGTCGACCGCATGGCGGAGCGCTTCGGCAGCCTCGTCGACACCTGGACGCGGTTCCGGCCGACCGCCTGATCCACCGACACGAGGAGGACGACCGCATGGGCACGATCCGCTTGACGGCCGCTCAGGCCATGGTGCGCTACCTCGGGGCGCAGGTGACCGAGGTGGAGGGCGCCCGCGTGCCGCTCTTCGCCGGCATGTGGGCCATCTTCGGCCACGGCAACGTGTCCGGCATGGGCGAGGCGCTGCACGGCGCGCGCGACAGCTTCCCCACCTTCCGGGCCCACAACGAGCAGGGCATGGCGCACGCCGCCATCGCCTTCGCCAAGGCGAGCCGCCGCCGCCGCATGATGGCCTGCACGACCTCGATCGGCCCCGGCGCCACCAACATGGTGACGGCCTGCGCGCTGGCCCACGTCAACCGCCTGCCCGTGCTGCTGATTCCTGGCGACGTCTTCGCCACCCGCCGCCCCGACCCCGTGCTGCAGCAGGTGGAGGACTGGGGCGACGGCACCGTGTCGGCCAACGACTGCTTCCGCCCCGTGTCGCGCTACTTCGACCGCATCACCCGGCCCGAGCAGATCATGCCGGCGCTGGAGCGCGCGCTGGGCGTGCTGACCGACCCCGCCGAATGCGGCCCCGTGACGCTCGGCTTCTGCCAGGACGTCCAGGCCGAGGCCTACGACTATCCCGAGAGCTTCTTCGCGGAGCGCCTGCGCCGCACGCGCCGTCCCCCGCCGGACGGGGAAGAGCTGGAGGCCGCGGCCGCCCTGCTGCGCGAAGCCCGGCGCCCCGTGGTCGTGGCGGGCGGCGGCGTGCTTTACGCCGGAGCCGAGGCGGCGCTCGCGGCCTTCGCGGGGAAGCACGGAATGCCCGTGGTGGAAACCCAGGCCGGCAAGTCGTCGCTGCCGAATGCTCACCCCCACTGCATGGGGGCCGTGGGCGTCACCGGCACGGGCGCCGCGAACGCGCTGGTGCGCGACGCCGACGTGTTGCTGGCCGTCGGCACCCGGCTCGCCGACTTCACCACCGGCTCGACGGCGCTGATCGGCGGCCTCCCGGCCCGGCTCGTGATGCTCAACGTCGGGGGCTTCGACGCCGGCAAGTTCGGCGCCGCCCCGCTCGTCGCCGACGCGGCGGTCGGGTTGGAGGCGCTGACGTGCTCGCTCGAGGCCCACCGCGCGCCCGCGGCCTGGACCGAGCGGATGGCGCGGGAGAAGCACGGCTGGGACGAGACGGCGGCGGGCTTCACGGGCCCGATGGACGTCGAGCTGCCCTCCGACGCCCAGGTGATCGGCGCCGTGCAGCGCGCGGGCCGCCCC
>CAXTFP010000340.1:0-4374 GCA_964243135.1 uncultured Lichenihabitans sp. | reverse complement strand
GCGCCGATGCGTCCGCGGCCGCGCTGCGCGATCGGCTCGCCGCGCTGTCGGGCGACGCCCGGGTCGCGCCGGTCGGCAGCCACGCGGCCCGCTACGATTTCACCCCGGCCGTCCCGGCCTGACACGCCCTTCAGCGCTTCGAGAGCTCCGCCCCATGCCGACCACCGCCGCCCGCCGCCCCGCACCCCGCGCGGGCGTCCTCGCCATCGAGGCCTACGTGCCCGGCAAGAGCGCGGTCGCGCCCGGCGTCAAGCTGCACAAGCTATCGTCCAACGAGAACCCGCTCGGCCCCTCGCCAAAGGCCGTCGCGGCCTTCGCGGCTTCGGCCGGCAAGCTCGAACTCTATCCGGACGGGTCCGCGACGCGGCTGCGCGAGGCCATCGCCGGGCGCTACGGCATCGACTCCGCGCGGATCATCTGCGGCTGCGGCTCGGACGAGCTGCTGTCGCTGCTCGCCTACACGTATATCGGGCCGGGCGACGAGGCGATCTACACGACTCACGGATTCCTGGTCTATCCCATCGCCATTCGGGCGGCGGGCGGCGTGCCGGTGGTGGCGGCCGAGCGCGACCTCACGGCCGACGTCGACGCGATCCTCGGCTGCGTGACCGAGCGCACCCGCATCGTCTTTCTCGCCAATCCCAACAACCCCACCGGCACCTACCTGCCCTTCTCGGAGGTCAAGCGGCTCCACGCCGGCCTGCCGCCGCACGTCATCCTGGTGCTCGACGCGGCCTATGCCGAATACGTCCGCAACAACGACTATTCGTCTGGGCTGGAGCTGGCCGCGACCGAGAACAACGTGGTGATGACCCGCACCTTCTCGAAGATCCACGGCCTCGCGGCCCTGCGGGTCGGCTGGGCCTACGCGCCCCCCGAGATCATCGACGCGCTGAACCGCATCCGCGGCGCCTTCAACGTCAACCTGCCGGCCATCGAGGCCGGCATCGCGGCCGTGCAGGACCCCGCGCACGAGGACGCGGCCGTGGCCCACAACGCCCATTGGGCCGCATGGCTGACGGCGGAGCTGCGCGGGCTCGGGCTCGACGTGGTGCCGAGCGTCGGCAACTTCCTTCTGGTCGGCTTCCCGCGCGAGGCCGGGCGCACCGCCGCCGAGGCCGACACCTACCTCGCCGCCCACGGGCTCGTGCTGCGGGCCGTGACCGCCTACGGCCTGCCCGACCACCTGCGCCTGACGGTCGGCACTGAGGAGGCCAACCGGCTCGTCGTCGACACGCTGCGCCGCTTCATGGCGGCGGACCGTCCCCGTGGGTGAGGCGAGCGGGGCCGGCGTGGTCTTCGATCGTATCGCGGTGCTGGGTCTCGGGCTGATTGGCGCCTCGGTGGCGCTGGCGGCCCGGCGGGGCGGGCGCGTCGGCACGGTGGTGGCCTACGACGCCTCGGCTTCCGTGCGCGAGCGGGTGCGGACGCTCGGGCTCGCCGACCACGTCGCGGGGGACGCGGCCGAGGCCGTGCGGGACGCCGACCACGTGGTGCTCTGCGTGCCGGTCGGCGCCATCGGCACGGTGGCGGCCGAGATCATGCCTCACCTCAAGCCTGGCGCCGTGCTGAGCGACGTCGGCTCGGTGAAGGGCTCCGTGGTGTCGGCGGTGGTGCCGCTGCTGCCCGCGGGCGTGGATTTCGTGCCGGCGCATCCCGTGGCCGGCACCGAGTTCTCCGGCCCGGACGCCGGCTTCGCGAAACTGTTCGAGGGTCGCTGGTGCATCCTCACGCCCTGCGAGGCCTCGGGCGAGTCCGCCCTGGCGCGGGTGCGGGCGCTGTGGGAGTCCTTCGGCGCCAAGGTCGACACGATGACGCCGGCGCACCACGACCTCGTGCTGGCCATCACCAGCCACGTGCCGCACCTCATCGCCTACAACATCGTGGGCACGGCCGCGGACCTGGAAAGCGTGACGGATTCGGAGGTCATTAAGTTCTCGGCCGGCGGCTTCCGCGACTTCACCCGCATCGCGGCGTCGGACCCGACGATGTGGCGCGACGTGTTCCTCAACAACCGCGAGGCCGTGCTAGAGATGCTGGGGCGCTTCCTCGAAGACCTGTCGTCGCTGCAGCGCATGGTGCGGTTCGGCGACGGCGACGGGCTCTTCGCCCTCTTCACCAAGACGCGCGCCATCCGCCGCTCCATCGTGGCCCTCGGCCAGGAGACGGCCGCGGCCGACTTCGGGCGGCGGGACGGGACGCCCGCCTCAGGAGGGGATGAGCGGGCGTAGGCCGAGGGGCTGGGCGAGGCGCAGGACGTAGCCGTCCGGGTCCGCCACGACGAACTGCCGCTGGCCGACCTCCTGCTCGCCCCGCCGGTACCACGCGTCCTCGACCGCCATGACGAGCGGCCAGCCGGCCCGCTCCAGCCGGTCGAGGACCGGCGCCACCTCCGTGATGGCGACCTGGAGGTTGATGCCGTTGCCGAGCGGGGTGCGGAACGGCCCGTTGAGCCAGCTCCGCCCCGCCGGATTGTGCTGATCGAGCATCAGTTCGGCCCCGTCGAGGCCGAGGTAGGCGAAGCCCTCCTCGGGCCTGTCGTACAGGATCTCGAAGCCGACGAGGTCGCGCCAGAAGGCGAGGCTCCGGGCGATGTCGGTGACGACGAGTTCAGGGACGAGGACGGCGGAGGGTGTCGGCATGCACGTTAATCCACCGTCACGGATTCCAAAGGGCGAGACCTTTGGCGGGTTTCAGGGCAGAGCCCTGAAAGAGGTTACAGAGCTTACCGGTCGTAAAGCATGTCTTCGACTGTCGACATCCTTTTTCAGGGCTCTGCCCTGAAACCCGCAAAAGGCCGACGGCCTTCTGAAACCATGTTGAAGCTGTACTTTGCGATGCTCGTCTACGGCGACACGAGGCGCAGCAGATGCGCCATGTCCTTCACCATCACCCGCAGATGCGCCATCGGGTTGGCGCGCTTCAGGCGCTTGTTCATGTAGCTGTCCCAGGTGAGGCGCTGCACGTCCGGGTCGCGGCACAGCGACACGAAGCGCTCGCGCATGGGGTCGCTGCGGTACCACACGGCCTGGAGGAGGCCGAGGATGAAGAAGATGCGGCCGTGCTCGCGCATGAAGCGGCGCCGGGCGCCCGCCAGGGCCTTCGCCCGGCCCGTCTCCAGGAACTCCGCCACGGCGTCGGCCGCGAGGCGGCCGCCCAGCATGGCGTAGTAGATCCCCTCGCCCGAGGCGGGCGCCACCACCCCCGCGGCGTCGCCGGCCAGCACGACATCGCGCCCGTTGTCCCAGCGCCGCAGCGGCTTCATCGGGATGGGCGCGCCCTCGCGCCGGATCGTCTCGACCTCGCCGAGCCCGACCTCGCGCCGCAGCCGCTCCACGGCGGGGCGGAGCGCGAAGCCCTTGCGGGCGCTGCCGGTGCCGATGCTGGCCGTCTCGCCGTGCGGGAAGATCCAGCCGTAGAAGTCGGGCGAGACCGTGCCGCGGTAGTGCACGTCGCAGCGCACGGGGTCGTAGCCGCCGCGGTCCGCGGCCTCTTCAGCCCCCCGCGGGGAGCGCACGATCTCGTGGTAGGCGAAGACGCATCGCACCGCGCCTCCCCCCGGCACCTCGGCCTTGGCGACGGCCGAGCGCGCGCCGTCGGCGCCGATTACGCTGCGGGTGCGGATCTCGGCCAGGACGCCCGGCGCGGCGCCCGGCGCGCGGTAGCGCACCACGGCGGTGCCGTCGGCCTCGCGGCGGATCGAATCGAAGGTGCCGGTCTCGCGCCGCGCGCCGGAGGCCGCCGCGCGGGCGCGCAGCCACTCGTCGAAGTGCTCGCGATCCACCATGCCGACGAAGCCGCCGTCGATCGGCATATCGACGCCGCGCAGCTTCGGCGACACCATGCGGGCCGAGCGGATGCGCGCGACCAGCAGCTCGGGCGGGATGGCGAAGTCAGCGATGCAGCGCGGCGGGATGGCGCCCCCGCAGGGCTTGATGCGCCCGGCGCGGTCGAGCAGCACCACGGAGCGGCCCCGGCGCGCGAGGTCGTCCGCCGCCGTGGCGCCCGACGGCCCGCCGCCGACCACGACGGCGTCGACGAGATCGGAGCCGCCGGGCACCGCCGGGCGGGAGGTGCTGGATCCGGTCATGCCGACACCGCGAGCAGGGCCGCCTCGGCCCCCTCGGCGGGGGCGCCCGAGGGCGCCGCCGAGGCGACGAGCCGCGCGGACAGGAGGAACAGGAGAGCCTCGGCGAGGAAGACGCCCGCGTAGGCCGCGATCGTCGAGCCGGACAGCGCCGCGCCGGCCTCCACCAGGGCGGGGGCCGCGACTGACCCGACGCCGAAGGCCAGGGCCTGCGCCGCGCCCCACACGCCCATGCGCAGCCCCGCGCCCTCCGTCGTGCCGGCGAGCGCCATCATGCCGCCGATGGC
>CAXTFP010000339.1:0-4375 GCA_964243135.1 uncultured Lichenihabitans sp. | reverse complement strand
CCTCGGCGGCGGGCCGAACCGCATCGGCCAGGGCATCGAGTTCGACTATTGCTGCTGCCACGCCTGCTTCGCGCTGTCCGAGGCGGGCTACGAGACCGTCATGGTCAACTGCAACCCCGAAACCGTGTCGACCGACTACGACACCTCGGACCGGCTCTACTTCGAGCCCCTCACGGCCGAGGACGTGCTCGAAGTCCTCGACGTCGAGCGGCAGGCGGGCACGCTGAAGGGCGTCATCGTGCAGTTCGGCGGGCAGACACCCCTGAAGCTCGCCCGTGCGCTCGAAGCCGCCGGCATCCCGATCCTCGGCACCAGCGTGGATTCCATCGATCTCGCCGAGGACCGCGACCGCTTCAAGCGCCTGCTCGACAAGCTCGGGCTGAAGCAGCCGAAGAACGCCATCAGCTATTCGGTCGAGCAGTCGCGCCTCGTCGCGGCCTCGCTCGGCCTGCCGCTCGTGGTGCGCCCGTCCTACGTGCTCGGGGGTCGCGCCATGGCGATCATCCGCACCGAGGCGGCGCTCGACGGCTATCTGCTGGACACGCTGCCGGGCCTCGTGCCGCCCGAGGTGAAGGCCCGCTACCCGAACGACAAGACCGGGCAGATCAATACGGTGCTGGGCACCAACCCGCTGCTCTTCGACCGCTACCTGACGGACGCCATCGAGGTCGACGTGGACGCGCTCTGCGACGGCACGGAGGTGGTGGTGGCCGGGATCATGGAGCACATCGAGGAGGCGGGCATCCATTCGGGCGACTCCGCCTGCTCGCTGCCGCCCCACTCGCTCGATGCCGCGACCATCGCCGAGATCGAGCGCCAGACCCGCGTCCTCGCCCTGGCGCTCGGCGTGGTGGGGCTGATGAACGTGCAATACGCCATCAAGGGCAGCGAGATTTTCGTGTTAGAGGTGAATCCGCGCGCCTCGCGCACGGTGCCCTTCGTGGCCAAGGTGATCGGCCGGCCGCTCGCCAAGATCGCGTCCCGCATCATGGCGGGCGAGTCGCTGGCGAGCTTCGGCCTCGCGCCCCGGACGCTCGGCCACGTGGCCGTGAAGGAGGCCGTGTTCCCCTTCGCGCGCTTCCCCGGCGTCGACACGGTGCTGGGGCCGGAGATGCGCTCCACCGGCGAGGTGATCGGCCTCGACCGTTCCTTCGATCTCGCCTTCGCCAAGAGCCAGCTCGGCGCCGGCACGGCCGTGCCCACGAAGGGCGCGGTCTTCGTGTCTGTGAAGGACGCCGACAAGGCGCGGATCATCGACACGATCCGCGTGCTGGCCGGCCTCGGCTTCAAGATCCTGGCGACCGGCGGCACCTGCCGGAGCCTGCGCGAGGCGGGGATCGCGGTCACGAAGGTCAACAAGGTGTCGGAGGGCCGCCCGCACGTCGTGGACGCCATCAAGAACGGCGGCATCCAGCTCGTGGTCAACACCACCGAGGGCGCCCGCGCCCTGTCGGACTCGCGCGACCTGCGCCGCGCGGCCCTGCTCCACAAGGTGCCCTATTATACGACGCTGGCGGGCGCCATCGCGGCATCGCGGGGCATCGGCGGCTATCTCGGCGGCGAGCTCGAAGTGCGCGCCCTTCAGGACTACTTCGCCTGACGATCCGCGATCACAATTCTCGACCGCTCATCCCCGCGCAGGCGGGGATCCAGCGCAAGGATGTTCGGCCGAAGGTCGCCCTTCTCCTGCCACCATGCGATGAGCGGCACGCGGGAGCGTTCTGTCGGCCTTCGGCCGCCTTTTGGCGCTGGGTCCCCGCCTGCGCGGGGATGAGCGGTGGAGAAAGGCGTCTCACTTCGGCTGGGCGACGGTGCGGAGGTAGGGTTTCAGCGTCTTGAAGCCCTCCGGGTAGCGCTCCTTCGCCTCCGCCTCGCCGACGGTGGCCGGGATGATGACGTCGTCGCCCGGGCGCCAGTCGGCCGGGGTCGCGACCTTGTGGCGGGCGGTGAGCTGGAGCGAGTCGATCGCCCGCAGGATCTCGTCGAAGTTCCGGCCCGTCGACATGGGATAGGCCAGCGCCAGCTTGACCGCCCGGTCGGGCCCGATCACGAAGACGGTCCGCACCGTGGCGTTGTCGGCCGGCGTGCGGCCCTCCGACGTGCCCTCGGCCCCGGCCGGCAGCATGCCGTAGAGTTTGGACACGTTGAGGTCCGCGTCGCCGATCATGGGGTAGTTCGGCGCGAAGCCCTGCGTGTCGCCGATGTCCTGCGACCACAGCGCGTGGGCCTGGACGGGGTCGACCGACAGGCCGATGACCTTGACGCCGCGCCGGTCGAACTCGGGCTTCAGCCGCGCCAGGGCGCCGAGCTCGGTCGTGCACACGGGCGTGAAGGTCTTGGGGTGCGAGAACAGCACCGTCCACTGGCCGTCCATCCAGTCGTGAAAGCGGATTGGCCCCTCGGTGGTGTTGGCCGAAAAGTCAGGCGCGGTCTGTCCGATCTGCAGCATGGGATCCAGGTCCTTCAGTTGTTGAAGCGGAAGTGGAGCACGTCGCCGTCCGCCACCACGTAGTCCTTGCCTTCGAGGCGGAACTTGCCGCCGTCGCGGGCGCCCGCCTCCCCCTTCAGCGCCACGTAGTCGGCGTAGGGGATGGTTTCGGCGCGGATGAAGCCCTTCTCGAAGTCGGAATGGATCACGCCCGCCGCCGCGGGCGCGCGCGTGCCCTGGGTGATGGTCCAGGCCCGCGTCTCTTTCGGCCCCACCGTGAAGTAGGTGACGAGGTGGAGCAGGGCGTAGCCGGCGCGGATGGCGCGGTTGAGGCCGGGCTCGGCGAGGCCGATGGCGTCGAGGTAGTCCTTCTGCTCCGCGGCCGGCAGGACCGCGATCTCGCTCTCGATCTTGGCCGACACCACGACGCTCTCGGCCCCCTCGGCCTTCGCGCGGGCCGCCACGGCGGCCGAGAGGGCGTTGCCGGCGTCAGCCGCTTCCTCCTCGACGTTGCACACGTAGAGCACGGGCTTGGACGACAGCAGGCCCAGGCCGGCGAAGAGCTTGCGCTCGTCGGGCTTGACCTCGACGAGGCGGGCCGGCTTGCCCTCGCGCAGCAGGGCGAGGCAGCGGGTGACGAGGTCGAGGGTCTCCTTGGCCTCCTTGTCGTTGCCTTTGGCCTTCTTCTCCAGGGCGAGGACGCGCTTCTCCAGGCTGTCGAGGTCGGACAGCATGAGCTCCGTCTCGATGATCTCGATGTCGTCGAGCGGGGCGATCTTGTTCTCGACGTGGGTCACGTCACCGTCGATGAAGCAGCGCACCACGTGGGCGACGGCGTCGCATTCGCGGATGTTGGCGAGGAACTGGTTGCCCAGGCCCTCCCCCTTGGAGGCGCCGCGCACCAGGCCCGCGATGTCCACGAAGGTGAGGCGCGTCGGGATGATCTCCTTCGAGGCGGCGATCGCCGCCAGCGCGTCCAGCCGCGGGTCCGGCACCGCGACGTCGCCGACGTTGGGCTCGATGGTGCAGAAGGGATAGTTGGCGGCCTGGGCCGCCGCCGTCTGGGTGAGGGCGTTGAAGAGCGTCGACTTGCCGACGTTCGGCAGGCCGACGATGCCGCATTTGAAACCCATGGTGTCCTCGGCCCCGCGCGGTGGCGTCACGATGTCGTGCGGCCGCCGTTGAACCACGGCGGCGCGGTCGAGTTCAATGGGCCATTCCGGCAGCCGAGATCTCGACCGCCCGCCGCGCCGCTTCGGTGGCCGATTTCGCGCGGTGGGCGTCGCGGTTGACGGCCTGCAGGTTGGGGAAGCCCCAGTGCCGCAGCAGCTCCGGCCAGGGCAGGTCGCGGTGGTGCCGCCACACCGCGTGGAGCGGCACGCGGTGGTCGACCTCGCGGGTGCGCAGGAGCCGGCTGCCGGTCGCGGGACAGCGCCGCCGCTGCAGCCGGGCCAGCAGCTTGGCCTGGAGGGCGGGTGCGTTCCACACGCGCCAGGCCGCCACGCAGCAGGCGTGCCAGCGGGCGCGGCGGTTCGGCGTGCCGTCGCCCCACAGGTCGCGGTGCCAGCCCAGGCGGTACACCGGCTGGCCACACAGGCAGCAGGTGCCGGGACCGGCACGGTGCACGGCCTCGCGGAAGGGCGCGGGCGGCGCCCGGAACGTCCGCGCCCGGCCGTCGTCGGGCGACGCGGCGAGGCGCCAGCGCCAGCCTTCGGGCACGGTGCTCATCGCCGCGAGGGCGCGGGCGAGCCGGTCGGCACGGATCGGGTGGTGGCGCCAGTAGCTTTCGACGGCCCAGCGGGCGCGGGACGGGACGGGGGACCGCGCGGTCGCGTGGACCAGGACGGGGCCCGGCACGGCGGCAGGCCGCGCCGCCAGCCGCGCCAGGGCGGCCGCGTTGCGTGCGACTCGGTCGGTCGTCGTCAAGGCCCGCTCGCTCCCACCCCC
>CAXTFP010000338.1:0-4375 GCA_964243135.1 uncultured Lichenihabitans sp. | reverse complement strand
AGCGCCATCACGACGGTATCGCAGCCGGCCCCGGAGGACAGCATGGCCAGCAGCGTCGACTTGCCGACGCCGGAGCCCGCGAAGATGCCGATGCGCTGGCCCGCGCAGATCGGGCAGAAGATGTCGACGGCCTTGACGCCGGTCTTGAGCGATCCCTTGACGCGGGCGCGCCGCAGCGCGGGCGGCGGCTCGGCGTCGGCCGCGACCTGCCGGGGGCCGGGCAGCAGGTCCCCCAACCCGTCGACGGGGCGGCACAGGGCGTCGATCACCCGGCCGCGCCAGGAAGGGTCGGGCGCGAAGCGCAGGGGCCCCGAGCGCCGCACCGCGAGCCCGAGCCGCGCCTCGACGCCGCCACCGAAGGGCTTCACGGTGGCGCCGGTGCGCCCCACCCGGACGATCTCGCCGACATGCTCCTCGCCCTCGGCCTCGAAGGCCACCGTGTCGCCGAGCCGCACGAAGGGCGACAGCCCGCCCACCCGGTAGGCTGCGGGCGACACCTCCGTGACGACCCCCGAGCAGCGCACGAACGGCTCCTCGGCGACCGTGGCCCGCACCGCGGCGCCGAGGCGCGCGAGGCGGTTCACGAGGAGGACCCCAGCGCCTTGATGGCGTCCTGCAGGGTCGTGTCGGCCGTGGTGTTGGCCTGGGTCACGCCTTCGAGGTTGTGCTGCACGGTGATGAGCTTGGTGAGCTCCACCACGGGGTTGACATTGGAGCCCTCGATGAAGCCCTGCACCACGCCCGTCGCGGTGAAGTCGAGCACGGGCGTCGCGGCGCGGTCCGGGATGACGCCGGAGTTGGGGCCGCGCGTCAGTTTGGCCTGGGGGTCGATGCTGAAGAGCCCGATGGCGCCCGCCTGGGCGCCGTTCTGCGTGATCATGCCGTCGGCCGCGATCGTCGGCGCGCCGCCCGCGGGGTCGAGGATCAGGCCCGTGCCGCCCGCATCGAGGATGGGGAAGTCGTTCACGCTGAGCAGCTCGCCCGTGGGCGACATCTTCATGCGGCCGTCGTGGGTGTACACCACCCCCTGCGGGGTCTTCACGCCGAACCAGGCGTCGCCCTGCACGGCGACGTCGAGCGGGTTGTCGGTCTTCAGCCGCTCGCCACCCGTGCGGTCGATGTATTCGGAGCCGTTGACGCTGAAGGCCACCGGCGTGTCGCCCGCCTGCGACAGCACCGTGTTGAAGGTCACGCCCTCGGCCTTGTAGCCGGCCGTGTTCATGTTGGCGACGTTCTGGGCGATGGTGGACAGGCGGCGCTCGACCGAGATCTGCCCCGACAGCCCGACGTAGATGTTCGACTGCATGGGTCAGGTCCCCCCGCGGCGCAGCTTGGACAGGCTCAACAGCAGGTCCGACCCGATCCCGCCCTGGGCGGAGGAGCCGGAATCGAACAGGTTCAGCACCGAATCCGCCCCCACGCTCCCGCCGACCCCGTCGGCGGCGTCGAGCAGGGCCGCGCCTTCGTCCGACGTGTCGAGCAGCAGCACGTTCGAGGCCGCAGACGCGCGGGCGGCGTCATATTGCGCCGTGTAGCGCCCGACGAGCTTCGCCACTTTGGCCGGGTCCTGGAGGTCGGCGACCGTCACGACCTTGCCCAGCACCGCGGCCTGGGTGTCGATGTCGCTCTGGCCCAGCGTCGAGGACAGGCCGTAGGCGGTCTCGACCACGCTGAGCATCGTGCGATCGGCGAGGAGGCCGTAGACCGACTCGATCGAGGCGGCGCTGCGCGTGAAGTAGAGCGCGTCCGAGACGCCCGGATCGGTTTTAGCCTGATCGTCCTCCAGCGCCTGCTCGACGTAGCGCGCCGTCACGCCGGTGGTGGCCGAGGCGGCGGCCGTGGCCGTCGCGCCCTGTCCGGCGAAGTCGAAGGCCGCCGCGAAGGCCCGGTAGCGCGGGTCGCTCAGCGTGTTGGCCAGCGCCTTGGCGTCCGTGATCCCGCCGTTCAGCACCTTCGTCATCAGGCCCTTGGCGTAGGCCATGTCGCCGAGGCCGTAGGCCGTCATGGCGTAGGAGAAGAGCCGGTCGTCGCCCACGAACTGGGCGACCGTCTTGGCGTGGCCGATGTTGGCGAGGTAGGAAGCGGTCGCGGTCTTCACGTCGCCCCGCGCCGCGGTGGCGGCCTGCTGGCGGGCGATGTTGCTGGAGACAGACAGGTAGGGGGCGGTGGTGGACAGCACGGTCCGGGGCCTTCAGGGTGGCGGCCGGTCGGAGATCCCGGCCCTCACCTCCCACCGTCGCGGCGCCGACTTGCCCGAGGCTGACGCGGGAAGACGGGCCGCAGACGCAAGTCACGCGCCGTCGCGCCGGAAGCCCCGGCTCGCCGCCAGCAGCTCGCGCGTATAGGCTTCGCGGGCCGCGCCGCCGCGCAGCGCTTCCACCGTCAGGGTCTCGACGACCTCGCCCGCGCGCATCACGGCGACGCGCTCGCACAGGTGCGCCACCACGGCGAGGTCGTGGCTGACCCAGATGCTGGTGAGGCCGCGGGTGGCGCGGATCCGCGACAGGAGGTTCAGCACCTCGGCCTGGACCGACACGTCGAGCGCGGAGGTCGGCTCGTCGAGGAGCAGGATGGGCGGCCGCAGGATCAGCGCCCGCGCGATGGCGACCCGCTGCCGCTGCCCGCCAGACAGCTGGTGCGGGTAGCGGAAGCGGAAGGCGGGCGCGAGGTCGACATCCGCCATCGCGTCACGGACCGCCCGGTCGGGCTCGGCGACGCCGTGGATGGCGAGCGGCTCGCGCAGGATGCGGTCGACGGTCTGGCGCGGGTGGAGCGAGCCGTAGGGGTCCTGGAACACGAACTGCAGGGCGCGCCGCTGCGCCTTCGAGCGCCGCCGCGCCAGCGCCTCGCCCGCCACCCGCACCGCGCCCCGGCTCGGCGGCACGAGGCCGGCGATGGTGCGCAGCACTGTGGACTTGCCCGACCCCGACTCGCCGACGATGCCGAAGGTTTCCCCGGCCCGGACAGCGAAGGACACGTCGCGCACGGCCGTTACGGTCCCGCCCGCGCCGCGGAACGACACCGACAGCCGCTCGACCTCGATCAGGGGCGCGGCGTCGCTCACGCGAGCCACGCGGGGTCGCGCCGCACGGCGCTGAGCTCCGTCCGGGGGTGGTCGATGGCGGGGGCCGCGGCCAGGAGGGCGCGCGTGTAGGGGTGGCGCGCCCGGCCGAGGTCAGCGGCCGCGCATTCCTCGACCACCCGGCCGCCGTACATGACGAGCACGCGGTCGCAGAAGCTCGCGACGGCGGTGAGGTTGTGGCTGATGAAGAGGAGGCCCATGCCGCGCTCCGCCACCAGCCGGTCGAGGATGCCGAGCACCTCGTTGCCCACGGTGACGTCGAGGGCCGAGATGGCCTCGTCGGCGATGAGGAGGTCGGGCTCGGCGATCAGCATGGCGGCGATCATCACCCGCTGGCCCATGCCGCCGGACAGCTGGTGCGGGTAGAAGCGCAGCACGGCCTCGGGGTCGCGGATGCTGACGGCCTCCAGCATCTCCAGGGCGCGGCGCCGAGCCTCGGGCGCGGAAGCGCCGTGGTGCAGCCGGTAAGCCTCGGCGACCTGCGCGCCCACCGTCATGACCGGGTTCAGCGCCTGCGTCGGGTCCTGCACGATCATGGCCATGCGCCGGCCCCGGTAGCGGCTCCAGCCGCGCGGCGACAGGTCGAGCAGGTTCTCCCCCTCGAAGGCGAGCCGCGCGGCCGTGACGCGGCCGGGCCGGGGCACGAGGCCGAGGATAGCTCGCCCGGTCGTGGACTTGCCGGACCCGGACTCGCCCACGACGCCGAGCCGCTCGCGGCCGAGGTCGAAGGACACGCCGCGCACCGCGCGGGTCGTCGTGCCGTCGGCCGTGAAGGCGACCGACAGGTCGCGGACTTCGAGGAGCGGGGCGGTCATGCGTCCTTCGGGTCGAAGACGTCGCGCAGCCCGTCGCCCAGGATGTTGCAGGCGAGGCTGACCGTGAAGATGGCGAGGCCGGGGATGGTCGCGACCCACCACTGGTCCAGCACCACGCTGCGGCCGGCCGCCACCATGGCGCCCCATTCGGGGGTGGGCGGCTGCGCGCCCAGGCCCAGGAAGCCCAGGCCCGCCGCGATCAGGATGATGCCGGCCATGTCGAGCGTCAGCCGCACGATGACGGAGGACAGGCACAGCGGCACGATGTGGCGCAGGAGGATGCGCGGCGTCGAGGCGCCCTGGAGCACGACGGCCGCGATGAAGTCGCTGCGGGCGATGGCGGCCGTCTCGGCGCGGGCGAGCCGCGCGTAGGGCGGCCAGGCGGTGAGCGAGATGGCGATCACGGCGTTGACGATGCCGGGCCCGAGCGCGGCCGCGAAGGCCAGCGCCAGAACGAGGCTCGGGAAGGCCAGGAAGA
>CAXTFP010000337.1:0-4383 GCA_964243135.1 uncultured Lichenihabitans sp. | reverse complement strand
GGTCTGCGGCCGCGCCCTGGGAATGGCGCGGGCGGCGCTGGCGCGCAACCGGGCGCTCGAGTCGCGCCGCAGGGCGGCGGGCGAGCCGGCGCTCGCGGCCGACCTCGCGCTGCATTTCGGCGAGGTGGTGTACGGCAACATCGGCACGGCCGACCGCCTGGACTTCACGGCCATCGGGGCCGCCGTGAACGAGGCGAGCCGCATCGAGGCCCTGTGCGACGCCACGGGGCGCAACATCCTGGTGTCGGACAGCTTCGCCCGGCGCTGCACGGGACCGCTGATCGACCTCGGAGAGTTCGCCCTGCGCGGCGTCGGCGCGCCGCAGCGGCTGTGGACGGTGGCGGACGGCTGAGAGAGGCTAGCGCGGGCGGCGGCGGGTCATCGTCAGGGCGAGCACGAAGCCGAGCATCAGGGCTCCCATCCAGGCGGTGCGGGCCATATCGTCTTCTCCTCGGCGGTCCACCGCGATAAAGCGCCGAGCGGCCGTTCCGTTCCGCGGCGTCGCGGGACCGCGTAGCCCGTGGATGCCGACCCATGGATCGCCCCCTCGCAGGCCGCCGCCTCGGCCGGGTTGCCCTGAGGGGCTAATTCCGATGCGCCCATGATCGGCGGCACGGCTACCCTTACCCTCCCGACGGCACGGCGGCGTGCGGCACCAGGCGGGGAGGAGGGATCATGGCGACGATCTTCGGGGGCGAACGGGGCGGTCCGACGCCGGGCGCGGCCCGGTCCAGCGAGCTCAGCAGCCAGATCGGCAGTCCAGGGAACGACACGCTCAGCGGAAGCGACGGCGACGTCCTCTACGGGAGGGGTGGCGACGACCTCCTCTTCGTCTCCGCAGTGCCCGGAGATCCGGTCACGACGGCCTTCGGAGGATCGGGGGACGACGTCTTCGAGTCGTCGGGGCCGACGTACAATTTCGGCCTGGAGCTCTACGGCGGCGGTGGCGACGACAGGTTCACGTTCGACACCATCCAGGCGTCCACGATGCAGGGTGGAGGGGGGCAGGACACGTTCGACATCCGGACGATGCTGAGCGGCACGATCTCCGGCGACGCTGGACGCGATACGATTACGCTCGGGAGCATGCTGGGCACGGTGCGTGGCGGCGGTGGCGACGATGTCATCGCGGTCGGCATCGTCAAGGGTGGGTCGCTCGTCTCCGGCGACGTGGGGAACGACACGATCTCGGTTCAGGTCGGCAGCGCCCATGTCGTGGGGGGCGACGGCGACGACCACCTGTCCGGGGGGCTGGACCGCAATGCGACGAGTCTGCTCGACGGCGGTGCGGGCGACGACGTCATCACGAGCGAGGGACACAATACGTCGCTCGGCGGGAATGGACGCGACACGCTGGAAAGCACCGCCTTCGAGAACACGCTGACCGGGGGCGCGGGGGCGGACCGCTTCGTGTACGGCAATTTGGTCCAGCCCGACTCGATCCTGGCCGACACCATCACGGACTTCTCGATCAGGTCGCGCGACGTGCTCGACCTGTCGGGACTGCTCGACAAGATCGGGGCCTCGAACGATCCGTTCCGCGACGGGTTCCTGTCGTTCAGCAGTTCGGACGGGTCGACGAGCGTCCTCGTCGACCCGGACGGCGGCGGCGACAACTACCGGACGCTCGCGGTGCTGCAAGGCGTCACGCTGACCCAGAAGGACAAGGCGTCCTACGTCGTCTGAATCGGACGCTGCCGCCGGGGACGCGGCGATGGATCCATCGCGGTCGCGGCCCCGAGCAGCGCAGGGTGAGGTGGACTCTCATGCGGCCTCGCGCACCTCGGCGACGCCGCCGGCGCGGCCCACCTCCTCGGCGACCAGTTCGGCCGTCGCGGCCGACAGCGTCCAGCCCAGGTGGCCGTGGCCCGTGTTGTAGAAGACGCCGGGCAGGCGGCCGCGGCCGACGCGCGGCAGCATGTTGGGCATCATCGGGCGCAGGCCGGCCCAGGGCACGACGTGGGTGGTGTCGACCTCCGGGAACAGGCGGCGCGTCCAGTCCACCAGCGGCTTGACGCGGTCGGCCCGGATGTCGCGGTTCTCGCCGTTGAACTCGGCCGTGCCGGCGACGCGGAAGCGGTCGGCGCCGAGCCGGCTCGACACGATCTTCGTCTCGTCGTCGAGCAGGCTCACCCAGGGGGCGGCGCGCCGGCTCTCGCCTTGCAGGTCGACCGTGATGGAATAGCCCTTCACGGGGTAGACGTTGACGCGGTCGCCGAGCCCGGCCGCGAGCCCGCGGCTGGCGAGGCCGGCGCAGATCACCACCCCGTCGACCCGCATCTCCCGGGCCGGGGCCTCGGCCTCGTGGGCCGTGCCCCAGCGCACCGCGAAGCCGGCCTCGGCCGGCGCCACCGCCGACACGGCGGCGTCGTAGACGAAATCGGCGCCGCGCCTCAGGCAGGCCGCCGCCAGCCCTCGGGTGAAGCGGTGGATGTCGCCGGGCGAGTCCGACGGCGTGAAGAAGCCGCCGTGATAGGTGCCGTGGAGCGCGGGCTCGATGGCCTTCATCTCATCGGGCGTCACGCTCCGGCGGTCGAGCCCGCCCCGTTGCAGCAGCGCGTTGACCGCCAGCGCGTGGTCGAAGCCCGCCTTGGAGCGGTAGACGTGCAGGATGCCGCGGCGCTCGAGGTCGAAGTCGATGGCTTCGCGCTCGGCGAGCTCGAACAGCCGGCGGCGGGCCAGGATGGCCAGGCGCGTCGTCTCGACGGTGTTGGCCTCGTAGTGCGGGATGTTGGCCACGAACTCGGCCAGCCAGGAATATTTGTGCCAGGAGGGACGGAGGTTGAGGCTCAACGGCGCGTCGCGCTTCGCCAGCCACTTCAGGCCCTTGAACACCGTGGGCCAGGAGTTCCACACCTCGGCGTTGCTGGCCGACAGCTGGCCGCCGTTGGCGAAGGACGTTTCCATCGCGGCGTAGCGCTGGCGGTCGAAGACCGTGACCGCGAAGCCGCGCTCCAGCAGGGAATAGGCGGTGGTGATGCCGGTGACGCCGGCGCCGATGACGGCGATGTGATGCATGGGGACACCTCGGGACAGCGTTGAAGGGCAGGATCCGGGCCGCATGCGCGGCCCTCGGTCCTGACCCCTCTCTGTCACGGGTACCTGAGAGATTGCCCATCCGGTTTTCCGGACGGCTTCCCCTTCGGCGGGCGCCATGGGACGCCGTCATCGCGACGGAGTCCCGGCACCTCTCTCCAGAGTGCTCTCGCGCTGTGGTCCTTCTGCCTGAGAGTTTCCGGGGCGGTTGCTCCGTCGGCGCCCCGAATCCGATTCCCGGTCCGAGGTCTCTCCCGCAGCGCTTGGCGAGCGAGGGAAGGATGACACTTCGTCGCCGCCCTGGCAACCGCCGCGCCGCAGAGATTCTCGCTGGCGGTTGAGCACGATGACCGACGGCGAGCGCGACGAACAGCGCACCACGCGACGCAACGGGTAGCCGGCGCCGATGCGCCATGCCTCCGGCCGATCGGCTCAGACGAACGCGACGTTTTCAAAGTAATCGTCGGTGCTGAAGCCGCCGCCATTGCCGAAACTGTCGAGGCTGAAGTCGCCGATGCCATAGTCATCGTTGAACGACCCATAGTCGAAGCCGAAACTATCGAAACCGAAGCTACTTAAGCCGCCATTCGACCCAACGTCAGTGACGCCGTAAACCGCGTTGAAGGCCTCATAGTCGAAGAGATCGCCGCCACTATTGTAGGAATACGTGGGGTCGCCCGTTTGAACCGGGGTGACGCCGTAGTAGCCGTCGCGCAACGGCTCACCCAGTTCGCCAGCGGCGACGTTGGTGCCTTCGTGGGCGATCCGCTCGGCGGGGCTGTCCCAGACCGGATCGGGCGTCACGTTGTCGTCGAGGCCGCCGGGCAGCGTGAGATGGGCAAACTCCGACAAGAGGTTGACCGCTGGGCTCATGATGTCGCCATCGGGCAACTGCAACGCTGCCTCCGGGTTCCAAACGACACCCGACCCGTCGGACTTCGCCTCATCGGCCCATAGGCTGCTGTGGTCGAAGGTGACGCTCGCTCCGCTCGCGGCATCGGTGATGCTCGTCGCGTATGGGGAGCCCTGAAGGTAGAGGAGCGACCGCTCGAAGTTGTTGGCGTCCTGCGTCGTGGCTCCGATCATCTGGAAGTCATTGGCGTTCGTGCGGGGCTCGCCCATGACGAGATCGCTCGGGGTCCCCTGGCTTTCTTGCTGTTGCATCCCCCACTTCGCCCCTTCGTTGGATCGCGATGGCGGTTCAACATCTCCTCACGCGGCCCGGTTCCGAGGAACGTCGGGTTCACGGACTGCTCGGCCGCCATGATCCTCGTCCGACGGCCTACACGAGCGGGGTCTCAGCGAGGCTTTCACCCCTCGATGAGCGCGCGGATCCTGGCCCCGAGG
>CAXTFP010000336.1:0-4413 GCA_964243135.1 uncultured Lichenihabitans sp. | reverse complement strand
ACGAATGCGCCGCGTGACGATCCTGGCGACGCTGCGCCCTGCCTCGCAGGACCGCGCCGTCCTGGCCAAGCTGTTCGAGGCGGGCGCTGACGTGTTCCGCATCAACATGAGCCACGCGAGCCACGACGCCATGCGCGAGCGGGTCCGCACCATCCGCTCGCTCGAGGCCGAATACGGGCGGCCCGTGGGCATCCTGGTCGACCTCCAGGGCCCGAAGCTCCGCGTGGGCCAGTTCGCCAACACAGGCATCGACCTCCTCAAGGGCGACACGTTCACGCTCGACGCCGACCCGGCGCCGGGCGACCAGCACCGGGTGCACCTGCCGCACCCCGAGATCCTGCGGGCGCTGCGCCCCGGCCATTCCATGCTGATCGACGACGGCAAGGTGAAGCTGCGGGTGGTCGAGGCGACCTCCGACCGCGCCCTGGCGCTGGTCGAGGTCGCGGGCCGCGTGTCCAACCGCAAGGGCGTGAGCCTGCCCGACACCGAGATCCCGGTCTCGGCCATGACCCCGAAGGACCGCTCCGACCTCGACGCCGCGCTGAACGAGGGCGTCGACTGGATCGCCGTGTCCTTCGTGCAGCGGGCCGACGACGTCGCCGAGGTGAAGAAGATCGCCCGCGGCCGCGCCCTGGTGCTGGCCAAGATCGAGAAGCCGCAGGCCATCGCCCGGCTCGACGAGATCATCGAGATGTCGGACGCCCTGATGGTGGCGCGCGGCGACCTCGGGGTCGAGATGCCGTTGGAGAAGGTGCCGGGGCTCCAGAAGCGCATCACCCGCATGGCGCGCCGCCAGGGCAAGCCCGTGGTGGTGGCGACCCAGATGCTGGAGTCCATGATCTCGGCGCCCGTGCCCACCCGCGCCGAAGTGTCGGACGTGGCCCAGGCCGTGTTCGAGGGCGCGGACGCCGTGATGCTGTCGGCCGAGTCTGCCTCGGGCCAGTTCCCGATCGAGGCCGTCAGCACCATGAACCGCATCGCCGAAGAGGTGGAGCGGGACCCGCTCTACGCCGGCATCATCGCGTCCCAGCGCACCCCGCCCGAGCCGACCGGCGCCGACGCCATCGCCCAGGCGACGCGCGACGTGGCCGAGACGCTCGGCCTCAAGGCCGTGGTGGCCTGGACGGCATCCGGCTCGACGGGGCTGCGCATCGCCCGCGAGCGGCCCACCGTGGCGGTGCTGGCGCTGACGCCGTCGCCCGACACGGCCCGGCGCCTGTGCCTCGTGTGGGGCGTGCACGCCATCGTCACGGAGGACGCCCGCAACGCCGACGACATGGCGGACCGCGCCTGCCGCACCGCGCTCGACGAGGGCTTCGCGGCGACGGGCGAGCGCATCATCGTGGTGGCGGGCGTCCCCTTCGGCTCACCCGGGGCCACCAACACGATGCGCATCGCCTTCGTGGGACAGGGCGGGAGCTGAAGGCTGGCGGCGTTCGCCGGTTCCGATCGGCGAAAGCCAGTACCTCCGCGATCGTCGGACCACGAGAAGCGAACTTTCTGGTTTGCACTCCGAAACGCCCCGGTCTGAGCGCATATGTCCCCGCGCCTGGAGAGTTCCCATGATGATCGTCGATGTCTCGGACGCCCGGACGGAGCTGTCCCAACTTCTCGACAGGGTCCTCACCGGCGAGGAAATCGTGTTCACGAGGGGTGGCAAGCCGGTGGCGAAGCTTGCGCCCATCGAGCCCGCGGAGGCATCGCGTCGCCGTCTCGGCATGCTCGAAGGCCAGATCAAGGTAGCGCCCGACTTCGACGATCCGCTCTCCGAGAATATCCTCGCCGCCTTCGAAGGGCGGTGATGCTGCTCCTGCTCGGCCTGTCGGCCCGGCCCGTCGCCTTCGAGGTCTACGCGGCCCCCGGGCCGACCTTCGCCCGAGGACCGATCCGTCACGCCTTCATCAGCCACTCGTGGTCGGGGTCGTTATGGAAGCGCCAGCTGCGGCGCGGCCCCGCCATGACGTTGAGGTAGAAGAGCGTGTAGCCGTGCGCGGCCCCCACCGGGTGGTAGCCGCGCGGCACCAGCACGACGTCGCGGTCCTGGATCGCCATCGTCTCGTCGAGGCTGCGGTCGTCGGTGTAGACGCGCTGCACCCCGTAGCCCTGCGGCGGGTCGAGGCGGTGGTAGTAGCTTTCTTCCAGCAGCGTTTCGCGGGGGAAGTCGTCGCGGTCGTGCTTGTGAGGCGGGTAGCTCGACCAGTGGCCGGGCGGCGTCACCACCTCGACCACCAGCAGGCTTTCGGCCCGCTCGTCCGTGTCGGCCAGGATGTTGCGGACGTGCCGGGTGTTGGATCCCCGGCCGCGGGTCTCCTCCGGCACGTCGGCGGGCGGGATCAGCAGGGCCGGCTTCGTGCCCGTGCCGGGCGCCGAACAGACCGCCACCTCGCAGGCACCCTCGGCCGTGACCGTGAAGCGCGAGCCCGCCGGCACGTAGACCGACCAGGGGGACCCCGCGAAGACCGACGCGCGCTCGCCGATGACGCCGAAATCGGACGCACCCGCCGTCACGCGGGCGCGGCCCGCGATCATCACGACGCAGACCTCGCGCTCCCCCGTGTCGCGGGCGAAGGTGCCGCCCGCGGGCAGGTCGTAGGCCTCGAAGCCAACGTAGGTCCAGCCGGCCGAGGCGGGCGTGACGCCGTGAATCCGCCCTTCCGCGTCAGGCGCCGAGGGGTGGACCAGGAGGTGGGATGGCGGCATGGCGGATCGTCCCGTTCAGTTGTGGCCCCGAGCCCCTCATCGCGGCGATGGAGGCTCAGCGCAGCCCCGCCTCGGCGAGGAAGCGCTTCAGGTTCGCCACGCCCATCGTGGCGTAGCGCAGCGGGTCGGCCTTCTCGGGGTCCTGCTCGGCCTCGATCACCACCCAGCCCGCGTAGCCCGGCAGGGCGCGGAACACCGCCGGATAGTCGACCATCCCGTCGCCCGGCACGGTGTAGATGCCGAGCTCCGGCCCCGGCCCCAGAACGGCGTCGAGGAAGCTCCAGTCTTCCCGCCGCGCCCGCTCCATCACGTCGCGGCGCACGTCCTTGACGTGGACGTGGCCGATCCGGTCGCTGTAGCGGGCCGCCAGCGCCGCCGGGTCGGAGCCGCCCCAGGTGGCGTGGCCGGTGTCGAGCAGCAGTTGAGCCGGCGCGCGCGTATGGGCCATGAAGTCGTGGATGTCGGCTTCCGACTCGACGATCGTGCCCATGTGGTGGTGGTAGCACAGGCGCAGCCCCTCGGCGGCCAGGAGTTCGGCGAACTCGGTGATCTTCGCCCCATAATCGGCCCACTCGGCCGCGGCGAGCGTCGGCCGGCGCGACAGCGGCACGTCGCGCTGCCCGTGGATGCAGTTCGACGTCTCGGCCACGATGAACACTTCCGTGCCCATGGCGCGCAGCAACGCGCGGTGGGGCGCCGCGAGGTCGAACTCGTCCCGTGCCGAGCGGCGCAGCAGCTCGATCGAGTGCCAGCCCCCGACGCAGGCGAGGCCGAAGGGCGCGAGCGCCGCCTTGAGCGCCTCCGGCTGTCGCGGGAACTTATGGCCGAGCTCCATGCCCTCGATGCCGGCCTCGCGGGCCTCGGCGAGGCAGGTCTCCAGAGGCGTGTTGCCGCCGATCTCCTGGAGGTCGTCGTTGGTCCAGCCGATGGGATTGGCACCGATGCGGATCGTCATCACAGGTCTCGTCAGTTGGTGTAGCGCTGGCCGCGCTGCTGCGCCTCATAGTGCTCGCGCGCGGCCCCGACCTCGCGGCGGGGCGACACTTCCGGCACCGCCACGTCCCACCAGGCGCCGCCCGCCGCCGTCGAGGGGCCGGCGTCGGTGTCGATGAGGATGACCTGCGTCACGTCCCTCGTCCGCGCGGCCGCGACGGCCTCCTCCAGCTCGGCGAGGCTCCCGACCTTGCGGGCCTCGGCGCCCAGGCTGCGGGCGTGGGCCACGAAGTCGATGGCCGGCAGGGCCACGTGCCGCGTGTCCGCCAGCATGTTGTTGAAGGGCGCGCCGCCGCATTCCCCCTGCAGGCGGTTGATGCAGCCGTAGCCGCCGTTGTCGAGCAGCACGATCGTCAGCTTGCAGCCCAGCATCACCGAGGTGGCGATCTCGGAGTTGAGCATCAGGTAGGAGCCGTCCCCCACCATGACAATCACCTCGCGGTCCGGCAGGGCCATCTTCACGCCGAGCCCGCCGGCGATCTCGTAGCCCATGCAGGAATAGCCGTATTCGAGGTGGTAGCCGAGCGCGTCGCCCGTCTTCCACAGCTTGTGCAGCTCGCCGGGCAGGCCGCCGGCCGCGCAGACCACGACGTCGGACGGGCGACCCGCGCGCTGCACGGCGCCGATCACCTGCGCGTCGGACGGCAGTGCGGCGTTCGACGGGGCCGTGAAGCTCGCGGCCGTCTCGTCCCATCCCGACTTCTCGGCGCGCATGCGGTC
>CAXTFP010000335.1:0-4417 GCA_964243135.1 uncultured Lichenihabitans sp. | reverse complement strand
GTCGGCCTTCGGCCGTCTTCCCGCGCTGGATCCCCGCCTGCGCGGGGATGAGCGGCGAGGAGGAGCCACCATCCGGAAGCCATACCAGAACGCAGAGTAGGCCCATGCGTCGTCACCAGGGCTCCGCCCTGAACCCGCCAAAGGGCTCGCCCTTTGGGATCCCATGCCGGGGACGATGTCACACTGGATAGCGAGCCGGCCGGCAGTGTCGGTCACCTCATCCGTGACAGCGCCACGCCCTCACGCGACGCGCTCGCGGCCGTCCTCGACCACCACCGTGACCAGCACGGCCGGGCGGCCGCGATGGTCGACCCCGACGGTGCGGCCCGAAACGGGCAGCGGCCGGCCGTCGCGGGTGCGGTGCGTCCAGCCCTCGGTGGCGCCCGCAGCGGGCGCCGCACCCGCCGCGCCGAGGCCGTCGAGGTCGAGCCGCAGGAAGGCGTCGCGCTCCCAGCCGTAGAGCGCCAGCGCGGCCTCGTTGACCGCCAGGATCGCGCGGGTGTCGCGGTCGAAGACGAACATCGGCAGCGGGCAGCGTTCGAACAGGAGCTGCATGTCGCCGCTGCCGCCGAAGGCGTCGCGCTCCTCGACCCGCGCCACGAGGCTGCGGCCGTGCGGGCTCCGGCGCTCCTCGACGCTGAGCCAAGTGCCGTCCGGCAGGGCCGCGCGATAGACGCCGACGGGCGCCGCGTCGCGGGCGAGATGCCGGGCGAGCCAAGCCTCCTCGCAGCCCAGGGCCTCGGGGATCTCGGGCGTCGCCACGGACGGGGAAGCCGTGCCCAGCAGGGTGTCGAAGCGCCGGTTGCGCAACAGGCACCGCCCGTCGGCGTCGAACAGCGCGATGGCGTCGGGGTCGCGGTCGGCGAGATCTCGCAGGGTGTCCGGACCCGCCGGCGGCGCGGCGGTGCCCGCCAGGGCCGGCGCTACGAGGTCGCCGAACTCGCCGAAGAGCCGGCGCTGCAGGCCGGACAGCATCGTCTTGCGGCCGGCGTCCATCAGGCACAGCGCGCCGAGGCAGCGGCCCGAGGCCGACAGGACCGGCGTGGCCGCCACGTAGCCGCGTCCCGGCACCACCTCCTCCAGGACGCCCGCCCGCCGTCCGTCCTCGGAAGGCTCGGCCGCCAGCACCTCGAAGAGGCTGCAGGCGGCGTCGCGCGCGACCTCGGCGCTCCACCCCTCGGCCACCGCGGGGGCCTCGACGGCGAGCCCGTCGGGGCTCGCCAGGACGAGGCAGGCCGTCGCGACGCCGAAGATGTCGGACGCGAGCCGGAGCAGCCGCTCCGCTTCGGGGGTCAGCCCGGCATGCGGGGCGGACCGGCGCGGGGCCGGCCGCCGCGCGGGCGGCGACAAGCGCTCGCGGAGGCTGAGGAGGGTTGCACTGGCCATTCGACGGTCCCGGTACTCTGGTACGGGCGGGACCATAGTTCGGGATCGTTACCCCCCCGTTGCCGAGCGGGGCGGGGCGCCTTCAGTGCAAGCGCGGCGTCTTCAGAAACTGGCGCCGGTCGGCCGCGGTGATGCGCAGGTCGAAGACGTCACCCTCGCGCTCCAGCGTCAGCGGCACCTCGGCGCCGGGGCCGCCGAGCGCCCACATCGAGCGGTAGAAGTCCGCGAGATTGGCGATGTCCATGCCGGCCGCCACCTTGACGATGTCGCCCTTGCGCAGACCGGCGCGGTCGGCCGGGCCCCGGTCCGCCACCCCGACGATGACCACGCTCTTGTCGATCTCGTGGGCATAGACGCCGAGCCAGGGCCGCACGGTCGCGCCGGTCCGGCCCGCCAGCAGGTCGTCGTAGATCGGCACCAGGAGCTCGCTCGGCACCACCATGTTGAGCGCCCGGACGCGGCCGGTGCCCTTCTGGTGCTGGAGCTGGAGCGAGCCGATGCCCAGCAGTTCGCCGGAGGTTCCGATCAGCGCCGCCCCGCCCCAGTTGGGGTGGCCGGGTGCCGTGAAGATCGCTTCCTCGATGAGGTATTCCCAATAGCCGGCGAATTCCTGCCGGGCGACGATCTCGGCCGCCACCGAATGGCGCCGCCCGCCCGAGCCCGCCAGGATGACGCGCTCGCCGACCCCCGCGTGGCGCGAGTCCCCGAGCTTCAGGGCCGGCAGGCCGAGCGGCTCCAACGCCTGCACGAGGCCGAAGCCCGTCGAGCCGTCGTAGCCCAGCACGTGGCCGGGCACCACGCGCCCGCGGTGCGTCTCGAGCAGCACCTCCTCGGCCTCGGTGATGAGGTACCCGATGGTGAGGACGACGCCGTCCTCCCGGATCACCACGCCGTTGCCGCCGCGCTCCACGCCGAGCGTCCCGGCCGTATAGGCGTCCTCCGACACCCGCGCGCTCAGGCCCACCACGGCGCTCAGCGTGCGGTCGAGGTCGAAGCCATAATCGGCCGCGCGCGGCTGGGCCCGGGGTGACACCTCCCAATCGTCGTACTCGTCGCTCACCGCATCTTTCTCCAGAGCTTTGATTCCGATGTCAGCACGCGCGGCGCCCTTCGCAAGTGTCAGGCCGGACCCGGCGCGGAGTTTCGACGCTTCGACGCGGCACTTCGCGTGATGATCTGGCGCGGCGCGGCCGAGTCTCCAGCATCCGGGACGGCGCCGGATGTTTCTTTCGGGCCGCGCGGGCTCGCCGATTGTGCTGGGGTGGCCTAAGGACCATCTCTGTGCGAGAGACGCGCCGCCCGGGATGGGCCGAAGCGTCGCAGGGCCGCGAGACGGCCCATCCCCGCGGCACCCCGGCCTTCCCCGCCGGCTCCGCCTCCCAAGCAAGGCTCGATCCAGCGCGTGGCATTTCCTCCGACAGCTCCTTCCCTCGCGCGCGCCCTGGCCGAACGCGACTACGCCGACCCGACCCCGGTCCAATCCGCCGTCCTCGAAGCGGAGGGCGGGCGCGACCTCCTCGTGTCGGCCCAGACCGGCTCCGGCAAGACGGTGGCCTTCGGCCTCGCCATCGCCCCGACCCTGATGGGCGAGGCCGACGCCTTGCCCCCGGCCGGCGCGCCCCTGGCGCTGATCGTGGCGCCGACGCGCGAGCTCGCGCTCCAGGTCGAGCGCGAGCTCGCCTGGCTCTACGGCCGCACCGGCGCCCGCATCATCTCCTGCGTCGGCGGCATGGACGCGCGGCGCGAGTCCCGCGCGCTGATGGGCGGCGTGCACATCGTCGTGGGCACGCCGGGCCGCCTGCGCGACCACCTGGAGCGGCGCAACCTCGACCCCTCGGCGCTGCGCGCCGTGGTGCTGGACGAGGCCGACGAGATGCTCGACCTCGGCTTCCGGGACGATCTCGAATTCATTCTGCAGACCACCCCCGAGGAGCGGCGCACGCTGCTGTTCTCGGCCACGCTGCCCAAGGGCATCGTCACGCTGGCCCAGCGCTACCAGAACGACGCCCTGCGCATCGCGGTGGCGGGCGCGGCCCGCGGCCACGCCGACATCGAGTACCGCGCCGTGCGGGTGAACCCGCGCGAGATCCAGCACGCGGTGGTGAACCTGCTGCGCTTCTACGAGCCGCCGAGCGCGCTGGTCTTCGCCAACACGCGCGAAGCCGTGCGCCACCTCCAGTCCGCCCTGCTGGAGCGCGGCTTCTCCACCGTGTCGCTGTCGGGCGAGCTCAGCCAGAACGAGCGCAACCACGCGCTCCAGGCGCTGCGCGACGGCCGCGCCCGCGTCTGCGTCGCCACCGACGTCGCGGCCCGCGGCATCGACCTGCCCGGCCTGTCGCTGGTGGTGCACGCCGACATGCCGCACGACGCCGAAACGCTGCAGCACCGCTCCGGTCGCACGGGGCGCGCGGGCCGCAAGGGGGTGAGCGTGCTGCTGGTGCCGCCCGCGCGCCGGCGCCGCGCCGAGGGCATGCTGGCCATGGCCAAGGTGGAGCCGATCTAGGTCGGGCCGCCCACCGTCGAGGAGATCCGCAAGCTTGATCAGGAGCGCATGGCCGGGGACCCGCTGCTGGCCGAGGAGTCGAGCGAGGACGACCTCGCCATGGCCCGAACCCTGCTCGAACGCCGCTCGGCCGAGGAGGTCGCGGCCGCGCTGGTGCGCGTCTACCGCTCCCGCCTGCCGGCCCCCGAGGAGGTGACGGACCCGGGCGCGAGCCCGCCGCGCCGCGTGAGAACCGAATATGAGGGATCCCCGCGCGGCGCCGAGCGCGCGCCCACCGGCCACCACCACCCCGGCGGGCCCCGCGGGGGCGGGCCTTCCGCCCCGGGGGAGGGCGGCGCCTGGTTCCGCATGAGCATCGGCCGCCGCAACAACGCCGACCCGCGCTGGATCCTGCCCATGCTGTGCCGCCGCGGCGGGGTCGGCAAGGGCGACATCGGCGCCATCCGCATCTTCGACCGCGAAACCAAGTTCGAGGTGCGGGACGGGGCCGCGCGGCAGTTCGCCGAGGCGGTGCGCCGGGGCGAGAAC
>CAXTFP010000334.1:0-4418 GCA_964243135.1 uncultured Lichenihabitans sp. | reverse complement strand
CCGACGGCGGCACCCGCACGGCCGCCATCACGGGCGCCTGGGTGGCGCTGCACGACTGCCTCGCCTGGATGCACCGCCGGTCCATGATCAAGCACATGCCGCTGCGCGACCACGTGGCGGCCGTGTCCTGCGGCGTCGTCAAGGGCGAGGTCGTGCTCGACCTCGACTATGCCGAGGACTCCTCGGCCGAGACCGACGCCAACTTCGTCGTCACCGGCGCGGGCGGCCTCGTGGAGGTGCAGGCCACGGCCGAGAACGCACCTTTCACCGAGGACCAGCTCGGCGCTATGCTGGCCCTGGCGCGGGCCGGCATCGGCCGGCTCGTCGCGCTGCAGAAAGATGCCGTCGCTAAGACAGGCTGAGGGGAAGCCGCGCCGATGCTGAAGGGACTGGACCCGCTCCTCACGCCCGACCTGCTGTCGACCCTGCGGGCCATGGGCCACGGGGACGAGATCGCGGTGGTGGACGCCAACTACCCCGCGGCCTCCGCCGGCCCGCCCGTCATCCGGCTCGACGGCGTGACGGCCGATGCCGCGGTCAACGCGATCCTGTCGGTGATGCCGCTCGACGACTTCGTGCCCGACGCCTCCTGGTGCATGGCCGTGGTGGGCGACCCGGAGGCCGAGCAGCCCATCTTCGACAGCTTCCGCGAGGCGCTGGCCCGCCACCAGAGCGTCGAGTTCACCTTGACCAAGCTCGAACGCTTCGGCTTCTACGCGCGCGTCGAGGGCTGCTTCGCCGTGGTGGCGACGGGCGAGCGCCGACTTTACGGCAACATGATCCTCAAGAAGGGCGTGGTAAGGACCGATTAACCCTGTCGGCCGAGGATGGGGTGCCACGACCTAAGCAGAATTTGGTGAGTTTGCTCACGAAATCCTGCCGCCTCTTGTGGCAAGGCTGCTGAGGGTCGGGCGGAATCGGGCGAGGCTTTAGGCGCGTGAAGGACGAGACCGTCGCGGATCGCGCCAAGCTGACGGGCCTCGTCCTGGCGCGGAGCCTGCGCGCCGTCGCCCGTGCGGCGCGGCGGCCCGTGCGCGGCCTCGCGACCCGCCGCTGCCGCGTGCCCGAGCGGCTGCTGATCGCCCCGCAGGACATCCGCACCGCCGACCCCACGGTCGCGGCCGACATCTACTCGGGCTATTTCGCCTTCGACGGCAAGGCCGTGAACACCCGCGGCGCCTCGCCCTTCGAGGTGGAAGCGCCGAGCGAGGCCTGGGCCGCCTCGCTCGCCGGCTTCGGCTGGCTGCGCCACCTGCGCGCCGCCGACACGGCCCTGGCGCGCGTCAACGGCCGGGTGCTGGTGAGCGACTGGATCGCCGGGTCCGGGCAGCCGGGCCGCGCGGCGGGCTGGCGGCCCGACGTGACGGCGCGACGCCTGCTGAGCTGGCTCAGCCAGTCGCCGCTGATCCTCGACGGCGCCGACGGCGCCTTCTACCGCCGCTTCACCCGCAGCCTCGCCCGGCAGGCGGATGCGCTGCTGCTGGCCGTCGACGGCGGGCTCGGCGGCCCGGAGCGGCTCGTGGCTCTGGTGGGCCTGTGCGAGCTGTCGCTCTGCGCCGAGAAGCTCGGCCGCCTCCAGCGCCGGGCGTCGCGGCTCCTGGCCGACGAGATCGGGCGCCAGATCCTTCCCGACGGCGGCCACGTGGGCCGCGACCCGCAGGTGCTGGTCGATCTGCTGCTCGACCTCCTGCCGCTGCGGCAGGCCTACGCGGCGCGGGGCGTAGCCCCGCCCCAGGCGCTGCTCAACGCCATCGACCGCATGATGCCCATGGTGCGCGGCTTCCGCCACCGCGATGGCGCGCTGGCGCTGTTCAACGGCATGGGCGCGACGCGCCCGGACGTGCTGGCCACGGTGCTGGCCTACGACGACGCGCGCGGCCCCACGCTCGGCAATGCCCGGCACTCCGGCTACCAGCGCCTCGACGCGGGCGACGCCACCCTGATCGCCGATGCCGGCGCCCCTCCGCCCCCGCCCTTCGCGGGCGCCGCCCACGCGGGCACCCTGGCGTTCGAATTCTCGCACGGCGCGCAGCGGCTCGTGGTCAACTGCGGCGCCGCCCCCGCGGCCCAGCCGGCGGCTCGCGACGCGTCCCGCGCCACGGCGGCCCATTCCACGCTGGTGCTGGGCGACCGCTCGTCGAGCCGCTTCGCGCCCCGCGGCCCCCTGCGGGGGCTGCTCTACGCCGGGCCGCGCAGCGTGACGGTGGCGCGCGCCGAGGAGGGCGGCGGGTCTGTGCTGGACCTGTCGCACGACGGCTACGCGCGCCGCTTCGGCTACGTCCACAGGCGGCGCCTGTGGCTGGCCGGGGGAGGCGAACGGCTCGCCGGCGAGGATCGGCTCGTCCCCGTTGCGGGCGCTCCGGGCCTGCCCTTCGCCCTGCGCTTCCACCTCCACCCGAGCCTGCGCACGGCGCCCGCCCGGCGCGGCGCCGCGGTGTTGATCGCCTGTCCGGGCGGCGACCGATGGCTCTTCGAGGCGGGCGGCCTGCCGGTGTCGGTCGAGGAAAGCATCTTCTTCGCCAAGGTCGAAGGACCGCGCCGCACCGAGCAGATCGTGATCCACGGGCGTGTGCCCGACACGAAAGCCGTGACTTGGTCGCTGGAGCGGGAGGCGAGCGGCGCGAACCCCGAGAGCTGACATCTGCCCTCAAGCCGCGTCGGTCGTCCCGACCTGCAACCGCAGGACGCCTGCCTCTCCCGTGCGCTGCATCGCTTCAACTTGTCGGCGTCGCGGTCATGGCATTTTAAGGCTCCGTTGAGGAGGACCGCGTAGCTTGGTCGGGCGGGGAAGCCCGTGGCTGAGGGACGCTTCGGATGACACATGCGGCCTCCCGGCGGCGCGACCGCGAGCCCGATCCGCGCGCCGCGGCGGCGTCCCGAGGTTTGACGGCCGCCGGCGTGATCCTGGCCCTGAGCATGTTCGTGCTCGGCGCCCTGGTCATCGTCGATGGCCGACGGGACGCGTGGCATCAGGCCGAACAGGCCGCCAATAACCTCGTGCGCGCGCTGGAACACGACATCACCCGCAACATTTCCATCCTGGACCTGTCGATCCAGGGCGTGGGGGAGCGGCTGAGCGAGCCCGGGATCGACCAGGCCAGCCCCGGCGTCCGTCGCCACGCCCTCTTCGACCGGGCGGCGGGCGCGGAAGACGTCGGCGCCGTCCTGGTGATGGACCGGGACGGCAACGTCGTCGAAGACTCGACGTCGTCGCCTCCCGTCCGGGTGAACAGGGCGGCCCGCGAGCAGTTCGTCGTCCATCGGGACAGGCCGGACGTCGGGCTCTTCGTCAGCCGCCCCTACGTGAGCCAAGTCGTCGCGGGCGACTTCCGGATCTCGCTGAGCCGCAGGCTGTCGTCCCCGGGCGGCGACTTCGCGGGCGTGGTCGAGGGCGCGCTGCGATTAGCCTACTTCCGCCACCTCTTCGATCATCTGGACATAGGCCCCAGGGGCACGATCACGCTGGTGTCGACCGCCGGGCAGATCATCGTCCGCCACCCGTTCCACGATGGGGACATCGGACGCGACGTGAGCCACAACGACGCCTTCGCCCACTTCATCGAGGCCCCGAGCGGCCAATTCGTCGGCCTCGCCACGGTCGACAAGATCGAACGCCTCTTCACCTTCCGCCGCGTCGGCCATCTGCCCTTGATCCTGGCCGTGAACATGTCGGTGGACGACATCTACGCGGCCTGGTGGCGAAAGGCCTTGGTCATGGGCTCGATCCTGGTCCTACTCTGCGCCGCGACCGTGACCCTGTGCGTCCTGTTCCGGCGCGAGATCGGCCGGCGCGCGGAAGCGGAGCGCGCGCTCCTGGCGGCGGCCGACGAACTCTCGGTCATGGCGTCCGTCGACGGGCTTACCGGACTGGCGAACCGGCGCACCTGCGAGACGGAACTGGATGCGCGGTGGCGAAGGGCCATCGACGGCCGGAGCCCGATGTCCCTGCTGATGCTCGACGTCGACCACTTCAAGCTGTTCAACGATCGGCACGGCCATCAGGAGGGCGACCGGGCCCTGCGGGCCGTCGCGGTAGCCATGAAGGACGGATTGCTGCATCCCGGCGACCTCGCGGTCCGCTACGGCGGCGAGGAGTTCCTGGCCATCCTGCCCGGCACGGACGCCCCGGGCGCGCTCGCCGTCGCGGAGCGCGTCAGGGCCTCGGTGGAGGAACTCGCCATCCCGCATGCCGGCAACCCGAAGGGCGTGGTGACCGTCAGCATCGGCGTCGCGACCCTGCGCCCCGTGGCGGGGGACGCGAGTGCGGGGCTGGTCAAGGCGGCCGACGAGGCGCTCTACGCGGCCAAGCGCGCCGGGCGCAACCGGATCGGCGTCGACGAGCGCCGCGACGCGGCGGCCTCCGCGCCGGCGACGCGTCCCGACGGGGTGGGCCTGGCGGCCTGAGGCCGGGCGCGGGG
>CAXTFP010000333.1:0-4424 GCA_964243135.1 uncultured Lichenihabitans sp. | reverse complement strand
CACCCACTGCGCGGCGGCGCGCAGGATGGCGCGGGGGCCCTCGCCGCCGTGGTCGGCGAAGCGGCGGTCCTCGGTGGCGACCAGCAGGGCGATGAAGCGGGGGTCGACGTCGCGGGCCGCGACGGGCAGCGACCATCGGCCCTCCCGCGTCGCGAAGGGTCGGAGCAGGCGGCCGGTACGATCGACCACGAGGGCCGAGGGCGCGGGAAGCGCGAGATGCGCCTCGGCGCGCCGCACCGCGCGCTCGACGGCCAGGGAGGCGAGGAGGCCGAGGGCCGCGAGCGCCACCGCGGCCCAGGGGAGGGCCGCGCGGCGGCCGCCCGCCGGCGCGGGATCAGGAGCGGTAGTCGCCGTTGATCTCGACATAGCCCTTGGTCAGGTCGCAGGTCCAAACCGTGGCGGAACCCGAGGCCAGGCCGAGCTCGACCCGGATGTCGATGTTCTGGCCGCGCATGTAGGCGCTGGTTCCGGCCTCGTCGTAGCCGGGGTCGCGCTGGCCATGGGCCGCGACGCGGATCGGGCCGAACCAGATCGCCAGCCGGTCGCGGTCCGCCGGCTCGCCGGCCTTGCCCACCGCCATGACGACGCGGCCCCAGTTGGCGTCCTCGCCCGCCACGGCCGTCTTCACCAGCGGTGAATTGGCGATCGACAGGGCGATGCGCTTGGCCGAGGCCGCGGTCTCGGCGCCCTCCACCCTGACGGACACGAACTTGCGCGCGCCCTCGCCGTCCTTGACGACCTGGTGGGCGAGGTCGAGCAGCACGCGGTCGAGCGCCGCCGCGAAGCCCGCGAGGCGCGGGTCCCCGGCCTCGGCGATCGGCGGCGCCCCCCGCCCCCGTGCCCCGCCGGTGGCGAAGAGCATCAGCGTGTCGGAGGTGGAGGTGTCGCTGTCGACCGTGATGGCGTTGAACGAGCCCTCGACCGAGCGCGACAGCAGCGCCTGGAGGGCGGGGGCCGCGACCGGGGCGTCGGTGAAGGCGAAGCTCAGCATCGTGGCCATGTCGGGCGCGATCATGCCGGCGCCCTTGGCGATGCCGTTGATCGTCACCGGCACGCCGCCGATCTCGGCCTGCGCGGTGGCGAGCTTGGGGAAGGTGTCGGTCGTCATGATGGCGCGGGCCGCGTCCGCGATGCCGTCCTCCCGCGCCCCCGCCACGAGGCGGTCGAGCACGCCCTCGAAGCGGGTGGCGTCGAGCGGCTCGCCGATGACGCCGGTGGAGGCGAGGAAGATCTCCTCCGCCGGTGCGCCGCTCGCCCGCCCGGCGATCTCGGCCGTCAGCGCGGTCGAGGCCACGCCGGTGGACCCCGTGAAGGCGTTGGCGTTGCCCGAATTGACCACGAGCAGGCGGGCGCGGCCCCCCGCGAGGTTGCGCCGGCACCAGTCCACGGGGGCCGAAGGGCAGCGCGAGCGGGTGAACACGCCCGCCGCGGCCGTGCCCTCCGGCAGCACCGCGACGGTGACGTCGGTGCGCCCGCGATAGCGGATGCCGGCCTCGCCGGCCGCGAAGCGCAGCCCGGGGATCGCGGGCATGTCGGGGAGCGTGGTCGGCGCCAGCGGCGACACGGGGACGGGAGGGGCCATGGATCGCGGGTCTCGGTGGGACGGCGGGCCCTGTCTAGAACAGATGGCCGCACGGGGCCATCGGCACGCCCGGGCGTCGCGCGGTGGAGGAGGCTCGACCGGGCTCGACGGCCGTCGCGGCACGTTTCATGCTGTGCCATCCCCGCGGCCTTCGGCTGCGCGCGACATCGGAGGATGCCATGACGGTCGACATGCTGGCTGCCACATTCTTCTGGCCGGAAGGCACGCTGCTCGGCTCGCGCCACCCCCAACCCGACGACGCACCGGCGGCCGAGCCCGAGACGGAGGCCGCCGCGGAGGCGGAGCGGCCGGAGGGCTTCTGGTCCGCCGTGATGCGCCACCTGTGGCGGCCCGCGCCGGGCGCCCCGCCGGACGCCTGAGTCCGAGCCCGCCGGGGAAAACCCGCTCCGGCCCGTCGGCGAGGTCCGTCCCCGCGCTTCCGCCCGGGGTCGCCAGCGTCTATATATGTTGTCGAGATCGCCGGCCCGGCCCTCGGCCGACCTGTCGTCGGCGGGACCGCGGGGCGGTCCGCCGGATCGCGATGCTGACCAACAAGGGCAAATACGGCCTCAAGGCCCTGGTCCACCTCGCCGGCCTGCCGCCGGAGCAGACCGCGCAGTCGGTGGAGATCGCCCGCGCCGAGTCCATCCCCAAGAAGTTCCTCGACGCCATCCTGGGCGACCTGCGCAACGCTGGCCTCATCGTGACCCGCAAGGGCAAGAACGGCGGCTACCGCCTCGCGCGCCCGCCGGCCGAGATCATGGCGGGCGCGGCCATCCGGGCGCTCGACGGGCCGCTGGCGCCCATCGGCTGCGCCAGCCGCACGCGCTACCGCCCCTGCGAGGACTGCGACGACGTCGAGTCCTGCTCGGTGCGGCTCCTGATGACGGAGGTCCGCGACCTGTCGGCCAAGCTGCTCGACGGCACCTCCATCGCCGAGATGCGCCGCCGCGCGACCGTGCCGGACCACGCCTTCACCTACCACATCTGAGCGGTGCCACCCGGCCTCACCCCGCCAGGGCGGGCTCGGGCTTGGCGGCGTCGGCCCGCTCGCGCGCCAGGCGGGCCACGGCCGGGTGGTCGAGCTTGCCCGAGCCGAGCAGCGGCAGGTGGTCCACCACCACCACCTCGGACGGCACCGCGAGGTCCGCCACGCCGCGCTCCCGCGCGAAGCTTTGGAAGGCGCCGCGCGTCGCGTCCCGCCGCTCCGTCACCAGCACGATCCGCTCGCCCTTGCGGGGGTCGGGCACCGTGGTGACGGCGGAATTGGCGTCCGGCCACAGGTCGGCCGCGACGGTCTCCAGCGCGGCCAGCGACACCATCTCGCCGGCGATCTTGGCGAAGCGCCTGGCCCGGCCCTTGATCGCCACGAAGCCCTCGGCGTCGATCGACACGATGTCGCCCGTGTCGTGCCAGCCCTCAGGCGGCGGCTCCAGGACCGCGAGGTCCCCGCCCCGAACGTAGCCCAGCATGACGTTGGGGCCGCGCACCGATAGCCGGCCGCCGCCCTCCACGCCCTCCACCGGCACGAGCCGCGCCTCGACGTCCGGCAGGAGCCGGCCCACCGTGCCGAAGCGGTTGAACATGGGCGTGTTGACGGCCAGCACCGGCCCGGCCTCGGTGATGCCGTAGCCTTCGAAGATCCGCAGCCCGAACTTCTCCAGGTACACCTTGCGGGTCGCGTCCTTGACGGGCTCGGCCCCCGCCACGACGATGCGCAGCGAGCGGAAGTCGTAGGCGTTGGACGAGCGGGCGTAGCCGGCCAGGAACGTGTCGGTGCCGAAGATGGCGGTGGCGTTGATGCCGTAGACCAGCTCCGGCACGATCCGGTAGTGCAGCGGCGAGGGGTAAAGGTAGACCGGCACGCCCGACACCAGCGGCAGCACCAGCCCGGCCATCAGGCCGAAGGCGTGGAACATGGGCAGCACCTGGAAGATCTTGTCGGCGCGGCCGAAGTCGAAGCGCGCCGCCACCTGGGCGACGTTGGCCAGGAGGTTGCGGTGGCTCAGCACCACGCCCTTCGGCGCGCCCTCGCTGCCGGAGGTGAACAGGATGGCGGCGGGGTCGTTCGGGCCGCGCCGCACCAGCGGCTCGCGGTGGGCCAGCAGCCCCTTCAGCTTGTCGAGCGCCGTGACGGTGGCGCGCAGGTCCTCGAGGTAGACGAGCGTGACCCCCTCGGCCAGGGCGGCCGCGAGCCTGTCGAGCTTGGCCTTGGCCACGAAGGCCCGCGACGTCAGCACCGTGGACACGCCCGCGGCCCGGCAGGCCGCCATGACGTTGGCGGGGCCCGAGGTGAAGTTGATCATGGCGGGCACGCGGCCTGCCGACTGCAGCGCCAGCACGGTGACGGCCGTGCCGGCGGCGGTCGGCAGCATGACGCCGACGGCGTGGCCCTCGGGGGCGAAGCGCATGAGCTTTGCGCCCAGCACGCGGATGCCGATGGCGAGCCGCTTGTACGTCATGGGGCCGGCGACGGGGTCCTCCAGCGCGACGCGCTTCCAGCCGTGCTCGGCGCCGGCCGCCAGCACGGCCTCGACGATCGTGCGGTCGATCGGCGCCGTGCGGAAGGCCGCCTCCGACATGACGTCGTAGAGGGCGGCGCCCGCGGCCTGCCGGCGGCGGCGGCCGAACAGGCCCGCGTCGACGTGGATGGTGCGCGATTCCAGCACCCTGGCGTCGATCTTGGGCAGCAGCCGCGGCCGCGTCTGCCGGTCCGTGAGGTAGGAGAAGGGCGTGCGCTCCAGGCCCGAGATTCGCACCGGCACCACGGGCACGCCGGTCTTGTCCGCGATGAGGCCGGCCCCGTCGTAGACCTTCATCAGGCTGCCCGTCACGGTGAGGC
>CAXTFP010000332.1:0-4425 GCA_964243135.1 uncultured Lichenihabitans sp. | reverse complement strand
CGCTGGTGGCCCAGCGCTACGGCGGCGGCCACTTCAGCCAGGGCGTCGGGGCCGAGATCATGTCCGAGAAGTGGAACCTGTCCCGGGCGCAGCTGGACGACTTCGCGGCCGGGTCCCACGCCAAGCTCGCGGCCGCGGCACCCGTCGCCCCCAAGCCTTCCCGGCCCGTGCCGGCCAAGCCCGCCGCGACCCCACCGGCGGCCGTCGCGTCGAAGCCGCGTCCCTCGCCCGCGGCGATCGCGGCCGTCCCGGTGACGGTCGAGAGATCCTCACATGCCGCGCCGGCCGCCAAACGCATCGCCGCCCCGGCGCAGGCCGACGTGACCGTCGAGGCGAAGCTGCGGCTCACGCGCGTCGCGGCCGTGGATCCGACGAAACGGGCCCGCCCCGCGCGGCTCGCCTCGGCGCCGCACAGGGCGCCGCGGACCCAGACGGCCTCCGCGCTCATCCCGGGCAGCGCACCCCTGGTGGCGGCCGGCTTCCAGCCCATCGCGGGGTCTGAGTTCCACTGATCGCGCGGGCCGGGCGGCCTCAGCCGCAGACCATCTGGAACAGCGCGGTGCGCAGCGGCGGGCCGTAGTCCGACTGGCGGAAATAGGCCGCCTGCGGCAGGGGGTCGACGTCGAGCGCGATCTCGTCGTTGCGCGGCAGCGGGTGGAGGATGCGGGCCTCGGGCTTCATGCGCCGCGCCGTCGGCAGGTCGAGCACGAAGCGGTCCTTGACGGCGCGGAACAGGGCGTCGTCCGTGACCCACTCCTTCTGGGGCGCCGTCATGTAGAGGACGTCGACCCGGGGCACGAGGTCGTCCCAGGACTCGGTCTCGGTGTAGGGCGTGCCGGCCCGGTCGAGCACGTCGCGCACGTCGGCCCCGACGCGCAGCTCCGGCACGGACACGAAATGCACCCTGGCGCCGGGACAGTGCGACAGGAGGGTGACGAGCGATCGCACCGTGCGGCTGTAGCGGCAGTCGCCCACGAAGGCGACCTCGACGTCGCTGATGCGGCCGAGTTCGCGCTGGATGGTGTAGAGGTCGAGCACCGCCTGGGTCGGGTGCTGGCCGGCGCCCGAGCCGGCGTTGAACACGGGGACCCGGAAGCCGAGCCGCTCCATGTTGCGGTCGACCATGCTGGGCGCGTCCTCGTCGTGGTGGCGCAGCACCAGGGCCTTCGGGCGGTAGCCGGCCACCACCCGCGTCGTGTCTTCCAGGATCTCGCCCTTGGCGGCCGAGGAGAACTGGCCGGCGTCCTCGGTGTAGATCACCTGGGCGCCGAGGCGGATGGCGGCGAGCTGGAACGACATGCGCGTGCGGGTGGAAGGCTGGTAGAACAGCATCACCACGGCCTCGTCCCGGAAGATCGGCGCGGGCCGGGCGTCGAGCAGCCGCGTCGTGCGCTCGGCCAGTTCGGCGAAGATGTCGGGCGTGAAGATCCCGGCGTCGAGGATGGAGCGGCCCTTGAGCGACATGTCGGCAACCCGTGATCTCAAACTTCGGTGATCTCAAGATTTCGGGGCTCCGCCCCAAACCCCGCCAAAGGGCGAGCCCTTTGGAAATCAGATCAGGGTCGAGCGTCGGCCCGGTCCATGGCGGCGGCGAGGCGCGGCCAGTCCTTTTTCGGCGACCAGACGACGTTGAGCGCCGCCAAATCCTCCGCGACCTCGGCGTCCCCCTGCCCGTGCTGCCCGAAGGGCTTGCGCACCACCGCGGCCACCGGCAGCACGAGGCCGGGGCGCGGCGCGTAGCCGTCGTCGACCACGGCCGAGCGGTTGAGGAAGCACAGGATGCCGGCGACGCTGGCGCCGTGGCCTTCGACCAGCTCCACGAGCTTGGCGGTCGTCGAGAAGTTGTTGCACACGTCCTCGACGATGAACCAGCTCGTGCCGGCCTCGGGCTCGTGGCGCGAGAACACCATCTCGGAGGTCTCGCGCGAGGTCGCCGAGGCCGCGACGGCCGTCCTCTTCTCGGGGTAGATGTAGCTTTTGCCGGCATCGAGGGCGAGCTGGTACGCGAAGGCCTTGCCGCCCTCGGGCGCCCCGATGAAGCCCGCCGCCCCCTCGACCAGCCCGGCGAGGCCGCGCGCCCGCAGCACGGCGCCGAGTTGGCGCGAGAACACCGCCAGCAGCGCCGGCCGGCTCTCGGCCTTCGCGAAGTTGACGTAGACGTCGCCGACATATTGCCGCCCCTCGGCGTCGCGCCCCGCATAGCCGACGAGCGGGCCGAGCCGGCGCCCGTCCGGCGCGCGGGGGCACTCGTAGAAGGCGCCGGCGTCGCGCATCAGGTCGAGCGGGGGAGCGTCGGGGGAGGCCATCGCGCCGGTCACCTGTGGCTCGCGATCTCGCGCGTGAGCCGCTCCGTCTCGGCGCGGGCCGCGCGGGCGAAGTCGGCGCCGGGCGACGCGTAGAGGATGGCGCGCGACGAGTTGACGATCATGCCCCGCCCCCGCGCGTCGCGCCCGGCCTCGACGGTGCGGCGCACGTCGCCGCCCTGCGCGCCGACGCCCGGGATGAGGATCGGCATGTCGCCGACGATGCGGCGCACCTCGGCGAGTTCGTCCGGATAGGTCGCGCCCACCACGACCGCACAGTTGCGCGCGCCGTTCCAGCCCTCGGCCACGCGCCGCGCGACCGCGCGGTAGAGCGGCTCGCCGCCGGCGTCGAGGTCCTGGAACTCGCCGCCGCCGGGGTTCGAGGTGCGGCACAGCACGATGATCCCCCGCTCGGCCCGGTCGAGGAAGGGCAGCAGCGCTTCGCGCCCGAGGTAGGGGTGGACCGTGATGGCGTCGGCGCCGAGCCGGTCGAAGGCGTCCTCGACGTAGCCGCGGTTGGTCGAGCCGATGTCGCCCCGCTTGGCGTCGTAGATGACCGGCACGGCGGGCGCCACGGCGCGGATGTGGCGCATCACGGCATGGAGCGCCGCGACCCCCGGCGCGCCGAAGCTCTCGAAGAAAGCCGCGTTGGGCTTGAACGCGCAGGCGAGGTCGGCCGTGGCGTCGACCACCGCGTTGCAGAAGGCCGCCACCGCGCGGGCCCGCGCCTCGTCGTCCGGATCCGGGCCCGCCGCGGCCCTCACGGGGTCCGGCAGCCTGTCCCAATCGGGGTCGAGCCCTACGGAAACGAAGAGGCCCGCATCCCAGCGCGCGTCGAGCAGGGCGCGGAACGAGCGGGGACCGGCGCTCAAGCGGCGCGCCTCGTCGCCGAGGGCACGGCGGCGGCGCGGCGCGCGAGGTCCCGCTTGACGATGCGCGTCGGCAGCCAGGGCGCGCGGAAGTGGATGGCGCCGTAGCCGACCGCGCGGGCGCCGAGCGCCCTGACGCGGTCGAGGTCGTCGTAATGCATGACGCTCGGCGCGATGACGGGCAGCGCCCCGTCGGCGGCGATCTCGCGCACGGCGCGCCAGTTCAGCGCCTGGGCCGGGCGCCCCGACAACCCGCCGCCCCCGCCGCCGACGCGCCCCTCCAGCCGCCACAGGGGGCTGCGGCCGTCGGGGTAGACCTGCTCCCAGGGCACGCTGTTCAGAGACACGGCCTCGGCCGTGCCGCGCAGCCCGCGAGCGATGGCGAGATAGTCCTGCGCGGTCGACACCTTGACGATGACCGGGTGGCGCGACGCGCGCTTCGCGGCCTCGACGCCCCGCACCACGGCCTCGGCGCCGCCGAGCGCGTGGCCGGTGTTGGGGCAGGACGGGTTGACCTCCAGCGCCGCCAGGGGGAACGCGTCGAGCCGCGCGGCCATCTCGGCGAGTTCGGCGTCGTCGCCGAAGATCGACGCGACGGTCTTCACGCGCGCGAAGTCGAGCGTCGGCGCGATGTCGCGGCACCACCAGTCGAAGCCGGGGTTGGTGAGCCCGACCTTGTTGACCGAGCCGCCCGGCACGAGCCGTACGCAGTCCCAAGGCTTGTGCCAGCGCAGGTTGCCCTCGCGCGGGGCGCGGGTCAGGGTCTTCAGCACGACGGTGAAGAGGTCCGGGCGGATCAGGCCCGACGCCACCATGGGCTTCTGCCAGGGCCAGCCGCGGCCGTCGAAGGCGAGCGAGCCGCTCGACACGACGTGGTCGAGGACGTGGCCGTTGGACAGTCTGATCATCGCGGCCTCGGCGGGCATGAGCGCGGCAGGGATAACAGGTCGGGGCGGAAAGCTGAACCCGCCCCGTCATCCTGTCGACATGTTTGCGGGCCGGGATTCGACCGCAAGGGGCGGAGTGCGGCGGATGCGGGCGGCGCTTAAACGGGACGGACCCTCCAGGAGCCCCGCGCCATGACGACCGCCGCAGCCCCCCTCGCTTCCCTCGACGCCGCCCGCTGGGCCGCCGTGACGGCCCGCGACCCCGCGGCGGACGGCACCTTCCTCTACTCGGTCCGCACCACCGGCGTGTTCTGCCGCCCCTCCTGCCCCTCCCGCCGGGCGCGGCGCGAGAACGTAGCTTTTCAC
>CAXTFP010000331.1:0-4447 GCA_964243135.1 uncultured Lichenihabitans sp. | reverse complement strand
GGGTTGCGCCGTGCTACGATCGGCAATGGTCGCCGAAACGCCCGCCCGCATGGAGCCGCTCCTCTTCGAGGACGAGATCCCCCGCTCGCTCGCCGATCTGGTGAGCGAGGTCCAGCAGGCGGCATCGGCCCTCGGGCGCAACCTCCATCCCGATACCGCGGGTGAGCTGGCCGATCTGGTCCGGCTGATGAACTGCTACTATTCGAACCTGATCGAGGGACACGACACCCGGCCCAGGGACATCGAACGCGCCCTCGACGGGCTCGACGTCGAGGCCGGGCGGCGACCGCTGGCGCTGGAAGCGCGGGCCCACGTCGTCGTCCACCGCGCCATCGACGCGGCCCACGCGGCCGGCACGCTGCCATCGCCCACCTCGACGGCCTTCCTGACCTGGGCGCATCGGAGCTTCTACGACGAGATGCCGCCGGAGTTCAGGTCCGTGCGCCTGCCGGACGGGACCGATCACCCCATCGTGCCCGGCCGGTTCAGGAGCGACCCCCGCGAAGACGTCTCGGTCGGCCGCCACGTCCCGCCGTCATCCGACCGGGTCGGAGACTTCCTGGCGCATTTCGAGCGGCGCTTCGGCGCTGCGGAAGCGCCCGCGTGATCGCGGTCGCGTCCGCCCATCACCGATTGAACTACATCCATCCCTTCGTCGACGGGAACGGCCGCGTCAGCCGCCTGATGTCGCAGGCCATGGCGTTGCGGGCCGGCATCGGCGGCGGTGGGCTGTGGTCGATCTCGCGGGGGCTGGCGCGCGGCCTGCGCGACCGCGGCGAGTACGAGCGCATGATGGACCACGCCGACAGCCCGCGTCAGGGCGACCGGGACGGGCGCAGCAACCTGTCGGAGCGCGCCCTGAGGGACTTCTGCGAATGGATGCTGTCGGTGATGCTCGACCAGATCCGCTTCTCCACGGCGGCCTTCGCCCTGGACACGGTCGAGACCCGCTATCGGCGGCTCCTCGACGACCTCGGCTACGGCGCGAACGAGCGCGATCTCGCCTCGGCGGCCCTGAAGTTCGGCCGCATCGACCGGGGAGATGCTCCGGTCGTGCTGAGGACCTCGGAGCGCACGGCCCGCAACGCGCTGTCCAGCCTGGTCAAGGCCGGGTTCCTCAGGTCGGCGACGCCGAAGGGCCCCGTCCGGATCGCCTTTCCCGTCGCGCACCGGGACAGGCTGTTCCCGAGCCTCTTCGGCGATGACACCATCGACGCACCCGATCCGCCCGCGACGACGTTCGGGCGGTGATCGGGTCGGCCTCTCGGCGCCTCGGGTCAGCGCGATCCGCGGTCCCGACCGCCTCGCCACGCCGCGGGGGAAACTGACGCGCCCCGATGCCGCCCCGTTCCGCGCTACAAGGGCGCCATGACCACCGCGCAACTGCTCCGCAGCTTCTTCAGCTACTACCGCCCGCACCGCGGCCTGTTCCTGCTCGACTTCTCCTGCGCGATCGTCTCGGGGCTGCTCGAGCTCGGCTTTCCCCTGGCCGTGCGGGCCTTCATCGACAGGCTGCTGCCCGGCGGCGACTGGGGGCTGATCGCGCTGGCCGCGGCGGCGCTGCTTGTCGTCTACGGTCTCAACACCGGGCTGCTCGCGGTTGTCACCTACTGGGGGCACCGGCTCGGCATCAACATCGAGACCGAGATGCGGCGCAGGAGCTTCGACCACCTGCAGAAGCTGTCGTTCCGCTTCTACGACGAGCAGAAGACCGGCCACCTCGTGGCCCGCGTCACCAAGGACCTGGAGGAGATCGGCGAGGTGGCCCACCACGGCCCCGAGGACCTGCTCATCGCCGTGATGACCTTTCTCGGCGCCTTCGCCCTGATGGCCGTGGTCAACGCCGAGCTCGCCCTCGTCACGGCGCTGGTCGTGCCCGTCACAGCCTGGATCACCTCGCGTTACGGCGGGCGCATGACGCGCAACTGGCACGCGCTGTTCGGCCGGGTCGGCCAGTTCAACGCCCGGATCGAGGAGAACGTCGGCGGCATGCGGGTCGTCCAGGCCTTCGCCAACGAGGATCACGAGCGCGCGCTCTTCGCCCGCGACAACGCCGGGTACCGCACGACCAAGCTCGAAGCCTACCGCGTCATGGCGGCCTCGACCTCGCTGAGCTATCTTTCCATGCGGGTGACGCAGCTCGTCGTCATGGTGGCGGGCTCCTGGTTCGTGCTGCATGGGCGCCTGAGCGAGGGCGGCTTCGTGGGCTTCCTGCTGCTGGTCGGCGTGTTCTTCCGCCCGGTGGACAAGATCAACGCCGTGATCGAGACCTATCCCAAGGGCATCGCGGGCTTCCGCCGCTACCAGGCGCTGCTCGACACCGCCCCCGACGTCGTCGACCGGCCCGGCGCGCGGCCGGCCCCGGCGCTCAAGGGCGACATCCGCTTCGAGGGCGTCGGCTTCGGCTACGCGCCGGGCCGGGCCGTGCTGCACGGCATCGACCTCGCGATCCGCGCCGGCGAGACGGTCGCCTTCGTGGGCCCCTCCGGCGCCGGCAAGACCACGCTCTGCGCCCTGCTGCCGCGCTTCTACGACGTCGACCGGGGCCGCATCACGGTCGACGGGATCGATCTGCGCGACATGACGCTGGCCAGCCTCCGCCGCCAGATCGGCATCGTCCAGCAGGACGTGTTCCTGTTCGCCGGCACGGTGCGGGAGAACATCGCGTACGGCCGTCTCGGGGCGAGTGACGCCGCCATCCTGGAGGCGGCGCGCCGCGCCGAGCTCGATGCCGTCCTGGCGCGGCTGCCGCAGGGCCTCGACACGGTGGTGGGCGAGCGCGGCGTGAAGCTGTCGGGCGGGCAGAAGCAGCGGCTCGCCATCGCCCGCATCTTCCTCAAGGACCCGCCGATCCTGATCCTGGACGAGGCGACCAGCGCCCTCGACACCGCCACCGAGGTGGCGATCCAGCGGGCCCTGGGCGCGTTGTCAGCCGGGCGCACCACGCTGGTGATCGCCCACCGGCTGGCGACCATCCGGCACGCGGATCGCATCGTGGTGGTGGACCACGAGGGGCTGGTCGAGCAGGGCCGCCACGGCGACCTCGTGGCGGCGGACGGCGTCTACCGCCGCCTGCACGACGCGCAGTTCGCCCGGTGAACGCCCTCCCCGCGGCTCCCCTCCCGCCGCCCGAAGGCGACGACGGCCTGCCGATGCCGCGGCGCGCCGTCGCGGCCGCGGCCGTGCTGGCCGCGATCGTGCTGGCGGTGCTGGACGGCGCCATCGCCAACGTGGCGCTGCCCACCCTGGCGACGGCGCTCCACGTCACGCCCTCGGCCTCGGTGTGGGTCGTCACCGGCTACCAGATGGCGCTGGTGGTGGCGCTGCTGCCCGCCGCGGCGCTGGGCGAGAGCCTCGGCTACCGGCGCGTCTTCACGGCGGGCGTGGTGGTGTTCACGCTGTCCTCGGCGGTCTGCGCGCTGGCGCCGTCGCTTCCCTGGCTGGTGGCGGCCCGCTTCCTCCAGGGCCTCGGGGCGGCCGCCATCATGTCGCTGCTGGCGGCGCTGCTGCGCTTCACCTATCCGACGCGGCTGCTCGGCACCGCCATCGGCTGGAACGCCACCGTCGTGGCCCTGTCGGCCGCGACGGGGCCGTCGCTCGGGGCCGCCATCCTGTCGGTCGCGGGCTGGCCCTGGCTCTTCGCCGTCAACATCCCCGTGGGCTGCGTGGTGCTGCTCGCGTCGCGCGCCCTGCCGCGCACGCCGGGCCACGGCCGCCGGCTCGACCGGCTGAGCGTGGCGCTGAACGCCGGTCTCTTCGCGCCCCTGGTGGTGGGCGTCGACCTCCTCACCACCCGCCCGGCGCTCAGCGCCGCTCTGCTCACCGGCGCGACGGCGAGCGGCGTGGCGCTGGTGCGGCGCGAGATGCCGCGCGCGGCCCCGCTGATCCCGCTCGACCTGCTGCGCGGCGGCACCTTCCGCTTCTCGGTCATCGCCTCGGTGTGCTGCTTCTCGGCCCAGATGGTGTCCTACGTGGCGCTGCCCTTCTACCTCCAGCACGGGCTCGGCCGCGACGCGCTGACCACCGGCCTCTACATGACGCCCTGGCCCCTGACGGTGGCGCTGGCCGCCCCCCTGTCGGGCCGCCTGTCGAACCGCGTCCCCACCGCCTGGCTCTGCGCCGCCGGGGGGCTCTGCCTCGCCTGCGGCCTGACGCTGGCGGCGCTGTGGCCGCTGGGCGGCAGCCTCGCACCGCTCGTGGCCTTCACGGTGGTGAGCGGGCTCGGCTTCGGCTTCTTCCAGACGCCCAACAACCGCAACATGCTGCTGTCGGCGCCCCGCGCCCGCAGCGGCGCCGCGGGCGGCATGCAGGCCACGGCCCGCCAGTGCGGCCAGACGGCGGGCGCCGTCATCATGGCGCTGCTGTTCACCGTGGCGCCCTCGGGCGTGGCGCCGCGCATCGGCCTCGCGGTCGGGGCCGCGCTGGCGCTGGCGGGCGGGGTCGTCAG
>CAXTFP010000330.1:0-4447 GCA_964243135.1 uncultured Lichenihabitans sp. | reverse complement strand
GAGGCTAGCAAAACGGGCGATGTCATCACGATCATCAAAAATGACGGAGATGACGCTGTCGATGGCACGTTCAGCAATGCGGCTGAAGGACAGACGATTGAAGATCAGGGTCGCACCTATCAGATCAGCTACGTCGGCAACGTTGACGGGGGCACTCGAGGCAACGATGTTACGATCACCGATATAACTGGCGGTGGCGGTGGCGGTGGCGGTGGCGGCGGTGGCGGCGCGACCCCACGGCCCGCTCCGGTCACACCCACCCCGGCCCCCGTCGTGCCCACGCCCGTCACCGTCACGCCCGCGCCGGTCAGCCCCACCCCGACCCCCGCGCCGGTCACGGAGTCACCCACCAACAACACCGCGGTGCCGGTCCCGGCCGACACGGTGTCGATCGCTCCGAACGTCAGCTACGCCGACGGCGCCTTCACCCTCACCGGCAGCGCATCGAGTCCGGCGGGCGTGACCGGCGTCGAGATCTCGGCCCTGCTCGACGACGGCGCGCGCCAGGACCTCGGGGCCGCGGCGGTGAAAGGCGACGGCACCTGGACCTTCACGGACCCGGCCGGGGCCGCGATGCAGAGCTTCTTCATCGCCACGGTGGCGGACGGAGCCGGAGGCTCGGCCGTGAGCGCCGACGCGGGCTTCTCGCTCCAGGCGGGCTTCGCGGGCCGCACGGTGGCGCGGCAGGACAGCTACAGCGCCGACGGCAGCGCCATCGTGGCGTCGAGCCTGTTCCGCGCCGACGGCTCGCGCACGGTGCAGGTCAACGCGGGCGGGCAGACGTTCCAGTCCGGCTTCTTCGACACGTTCGGGAACGGCGAGGCGCCCGACAACACCTTCGTGTTCGACCCCGGCCACGGGCTCGACGTGGTGAGCGGGTTCCGGGTCGACGGCACCGACCACGACACGGTGAGCCTGCTGGGGTCGGACTTCGGCGGCTCGATCGCCGAGGTGCTGCGCAACACGCACAACGTGGGCGGCAGCGCGGTCATCACCGACCCGACCTCGGGCGACACGATCAGGCTGGCCGGCATCACCAAGGCCGAGCTGAAGGCCAACCAGGGCGACTTCGCCTTCCACGCCTGAGGAACGGACGGGGGCGATAGGGGGGAGCCCCCTCGCTCCCGCCCGACATGAAGAGTCGGCGATCGGCCGATCGTCCATCGATGAAGGATTTCAGCGAGCGAGCGCGACACGCGCCGCAGATCCAACGCCGCGCGGCGCCTTGACCGGCGCCGCGGAAGCCGCGATGTCCGGAGGGCCGACACCGCTTCAACGAGGATCCCGCCTTGGCCCCCATCGACGGCCCGCGCCTTCCGGCCCGCTCGCGCTACGCCCGCCAGCTCGTCGTCTTCCTGCACGGCTACGGGGCCGACGGCAACGACCTGATCGAGATCGGCCGGCAGTGGCAGGCCTGGCTGCCCGACGCCGAGTTCGTGGCGCCGCACGCGCCGGAGCGTTGCGCGCAGGGCCCCGGAGGCCGGCAATGGTTCCCGCTGACCATGCGGGACACGGCCGAGCGCTGGACCGGCGTGGTCAAGGCGCGGCCCGCGCTCGACGAGTTCCTCGACCGCGAGTTGGCCCGCACCGGCCTCGACGACGGCCGGCTCGCGCTGGTGGGCTTCAGCCAGGGCACCATGATGGCGCTGCACACGGGGCTGCGCCGGGCCCGCGCGCCCGCCGCCATCCTGGGATACTCGGGCCTGCTGGTCGGCCCCGAGCACCTCGGCGAGGCGACTGCCCGCTCGCCCGCTGGCCGGCCGCCGGCCGTGCTGCTCGTGCACGGCGACCGGGACAACGTCATCCCGGTCGACGCGCTCTTCGCCGCCGCCGAGGACCTCGGCCGCGCCGAGATTCCGGCGCAGTGGCACCTGTCCTTCGGCGTCGCGCACGGCATCGACGGCTCGGGCCTGACGCACGGGGGCCAGTTCCTGGCCCAAAGCTTCGGGCGGCCGACGCCGCGGTGAAAGGTGAAGCGGTCGAGCGACCGCCGTCCCCGGGTTCGGGAGCCGGGCGCCCCGCCCCTACTCGTCCTCCTCGGCGTCTTCGCCGAACATCTCCACCATCTGCCGGCAGAACTCGGGCAGGTCGTCGGGCTTGCGCGAGGTGACGAGGAGGCCGTCGCGCACGCAGGCCTCGTCGACCCATTCGCCGCCCGCGTTCTCGATGTCGGTGCGCAGCGACGGCCAGGAGGTGAGCTGAACGCCGTCGACGGCGTCGGCCTCGATCAGCATCCAGGGGCCGTGGCAGATGGCGGCGATCGGCTTGTCGTTGTCGACGAAGTGCTGCACGAACTCGACCGCGTCCTCGCTCACGCGCAGCTTGTCGGGGTTGGTGGTGCCGCCCGGAAGGACCAGGGCGTCGAAGATGTCGGCGTCGACCGTGAGGTCGAAGTCGACCGGGATCCTGTCGCCCGGGTTCACGTCCTGGTGCATGGCCTGGATGGTGCCGGTCTTCAGCGACACGAGTTTCACGTCGGCGCCTGCGGCCGCCAGGGCCTTCATGGGCTCCAGGATCTCGACCTGCTCGACGCCGTCCGTCGCCAGGATCGCGACCTGGAGACCCTCAAGATCGGTGGACATGTGCTGGTCTCGCTGTTGGGCGCGGGGGGTGCCCGCGGGGGAAAGGCGAACGCGCGGCACCGGGCCGGCGATCCGGGGCCGGCGCGCGAAGGCTGCGTCGTCGGCGGGTCTACCCCTGCCGGATCTCGACCTGGTCGGCGTAGAAGGCGAGGTGGCCCGCGATGGCCGCGACGCCCGGCAGCGGCGCCTCGTAGGACCAGACGGCGTTCTGGGCCTCGCGGCCCTCGGCCTTCAGGGTGAAGTAGCTCGCCTCGCCCTTGAAGGGACAGCGCGTGTGCCGCGTCGTCGGGGCGTAGGCCGACATGTCGGCGTCCGCCCGCGGCACGTAGAGCACCGGCGGCATCGTGCCCTCGGTGAGGTCGAGGGCGCGGGTCGTGTCGGCGACCTCGCGGCCGGCGAAGAGCACCCGCACGCGGCCGGGGTGGGGCATGATGGCGATGCCGTGGGGGCTGTCGGATCTCATGCGGGTCTCCCGGGATCGAAGGGCGGCCCGGGGGCGGGCCGCCGCCCGATGTAGGGCGCGGCGGGCCGAAAGGGAATCGGGATCTCGCGCGGCGGCCCGCCCCGGCCTATGATCCGGGCCGACGCCGCGGGGGACGCGATGGGCGACGACCTTTACGACACCGATTTCTACGGCTGGACGCAGCGGCAAGCCGAGCTGCTGCGCGCGGGGCGGCTCGAGGGCGCCGACATCGACAATATCGCCGAGGAGATCGAGGGCTTGGGACGGTCGCAGGCTTCCGCGCTGAGGTCGGCCTACCGGCTGATCGCGATGCACCTCCTCAAGCTGATGGTCCAGCCGGGCAAGGCGACGCCGAGCTGGACCACCACGATCGTGCGGGAGCGGCTGAACGTCGAGCAGGAAGTCGACGACAGCCCGGGGCTGAAGCCGCGGCGGGCCGAACTCTTCGCCAAGGCCTATGCGGCGGCGCGGCGCGAGGCCGCCGCTGAGACAGGGCTGCCGCTCGGGCGCTTTCCGGTCGATCCGCCCTTCACGGTCGATGAGGTCGAGGCGGAGGATTTCTGGCCTCCGGCAAATCTATGAACGTGTAGATGAACTACAATATAATATCGTGAGAGAATTCCTCGATGATACGATGCTGACAACCCTCAAACAGGTTTCCAAAGGGCTCGCCCTTTGGCGGGTTTCAGGGCGGAGCCCTGAAAAGACCTTCTTAAATGACTGCTTGACTTGACATTTCTCAGGGCTCTGCCCTGAAACCCGCAAAAGGCCGAGGGCCTTTTGAAACCTGATCGTCGTCCGTCAGCGCGCCGCCTTCTCGATCTCGGCCTCCAGCGTGCCGATCGTGTCGGGCGTGACGGGGCCGATCAGCTTGTAGCTGATCGTGCCGTCGCCCTTGATCACGAAGGTTTCGGGCACGCCGTAGACCCCGAAGTCGATGGCGGTGCGCCCCTTGCGGTCGTCGCCGACCGCCGCGTAGGGGTCGCCCTTGGAGCCGAGATAGCGCCGGGCGTCCTCTGGATTGTCCTTGTAGACGATCCCGTCGAGCGGGATGCCGAGCTCCTTCAGGCGCGGGCTGCGGGACAGGGCCATCAGCGTCTCGTGCTCGTCGTGGCACTCCGCGCACCAGGAGGCAAAGACGTTGACCAGCGTCACGTGCCCGGCCTTCAGCGCCGCCGCGTCGAGGCCGGCGGCCCCGGCCCGCCCGGGGAGCGGCGGCAGGGCGAAGTCCGGCACCGGCAAGCCGATCAGCGGCGACGGAATCCGCGACGGATCGCCGGCCCCGAGACGCACGGCGAACAGCAGCGCCAGCGCGGCGAAGGCCAGCAGCGGCAGCGCCACGACGAGGCGCCGGGCGCGCGGGGCCGGCCCAGCGGCAGCAGCCCGACCCCGTGACCGGCCA
>CAXTFP010000329.1:0-4454 GCA_964243135.1 uncultured Lichenihabitans sp. | reverse complement strand
GTGCTGGGCCTGCCCGGCAACCCCGTCTCGGCCATCGTCTGCGGCCTGCTCTTCGTCCGCCCGCTGATCCGGGCGCTGTGCGGCGACCGCCGCGCCGGCGAGGACCCGTCGGAACCGGCCGTGCTGGCCGCCCCGGTGGCGGCCAACGACGGCCGGCAGGACTACGTCCGCAGCCGCGTCCTCGCCGCGGCCGACGGTCTGCCCCGCGTGGTGCCCGGCGCCCGGCAGGACTCGTCGATGCTGAAGGCGCTGTCCGACGCCGACTGCCTCCTGATCCGCGCCCCGCACGCCCCGGCGGCCGAGGCCGGCGCCCTCTGCCGCATGATCCGGCTGGCGACGCTCGGCGTGTGACGGAACCCGCGCGTTGCCGGTCAATACCGGCGCGGGCCGGAACGGCGGGGCGGCGACATGGCCAGGGTGTTCATCACGGGATCGTCGGACGGGCTCGGACGCCATGCCGCGGCGCTGCTGGTCGAGCACGGCCATTCCGTGATCCTCCACGCCCGCGACGAGGCGCGGGGGCGCGACGCCCTGGCGGCCGTGCCGGGCGCCGAGGCCGTGCTGCACGGCGACCTCGCGAGCCTCGCCCAGACGAGGCGCCTCGCCGAGCGGGTGAACGCGCTCGGCCCCCTCGACGCGGTGATCCACAACGCGGCGGTCGGCTACCGCGAGAAGCGGCGCATCACGACCGAGGACGGGTATTCGCACGTCTTCGCGGTCAACACGCTGGCGCCCTTCGTGCTCACGGCCCTGATCGCCCGCCCGAAGCGCCTCGTCTACGTCAGCTCCGAGCTGCACCGGCGCGGAGCCACGGCGCTCGACGACCTCGACTGGCGCCGCCGCTCCTGGAACGGCACGCAGGCCTATTCGGACACCAAGCTCCACGATGCCTGGCTGGCCTTCGCGGTGGCGCGCCGCTGGCCCTCGACCCTGTCGAACGCCCTCGAACCCGGCTGGGTCGCGACCAAGATGGGCGGCCCCCGCGCCACCGGCGACCTCGACGCCGGGCACCGCACCCAGGTCTGGCTGGCCGAGGGCGAGGATCCCGAGGCCGCGGTGACGGGCGGCTACTTCTTCCACCAGCGTCCCCGCAAGGCGAGCGGCCCCGCGCGCGACGAGGCCCTGCAGGACGGGCTGATCGCGGCCTGCGAGCGGATGACGGGCGTCACGCTGCCGATGGAATGACGCCCGACCGACATTTTCCGGGGACGGTCGTTCCTCTCCCGGTCCTAGCCGCTCTCTATACTTGCGGAACGCACGGGGAACATGTAGCTCTCGTTCATGTTTTGTTTTGATCGAGTCGGGAGCCGCATGGGCGCGGTGTTCGGGCCGGTCCACCGCCGCGAGGCACCATCATGCTCACCGAAAAGCAGAGCGAGCTGCTCCGTTTCATCCACACCCGCCTGCAGAAGACCGGCGTGCCGCCGTCCTTCGACGAGATGAAGGACGCGCTGGATCTGAAGTCGAAGTCCGGCATCCATCGCCTCATCATGGCGCTGGAGGAGCGGGGCTTCATCCGGCGCCTGCCGAACCGCGCCCGCGCGCTCGAAGTGCTGCGCCTGCCCGAGCAGGCCGCGGCCGACGGCGCCAAGCCCGCGCGCTTCTCCCCGACGCTGGTGACGGGCGGCAAGCCCGCGCCGAAGCCGGGCGCCGCCCGGGCCGAGCCCGCGCTGCGCGGCGCACCCGACGCCTACCAGATCCCCGTCATGGGGCGCATCGCCGCCGGCACGCCGATCTCGGCCATCCAGACCATGAGCCACAGCATCTCGGTACCGGTCGATTTCCTCGCGGCGGGCGAGCATTTCGCTCTGGAGGTGCGGGGCGACTCGATGGTGGAGGCCGGCATCCTCGACAGCGACACGGTGATCATCCGCCGGCAGGAGACCGCCAACACCGGCGACATCGTCGTGGCGCTGGTGGACGACGAGGAGGCGACGCTCAAGCGCCTGCGCCGCCGCGGCGCCTCGATCGCTCTGGAACCCGCCAACGCCGCCTACGAGACCCGCATCTTCGGGCCGGACCGCGTCAAGGTGCAGGGCATCCTGGTCAGCCTGTTCCGGCGCTATTGACAGGAATCATAGGGTCTCTCCCCTCACCGCTCATCCCCGCGCAGGCGGGGATCCAGCGCAAGGAGGGCGGCCGAAGGCCGGCAGTCTCGGTCACCCGTCCCGCGCCGCACGGTCGCGAGGAGGGGACCGGCCTTCGGCCGGAACATGTCGCGCTGGATCCCCGCCTGCGCGGGGATGAGCGGCGGGGTTGGGGATCTATCGCCGGTGCTCCGCCACCCAGGGCACGGGCGGCAGGGCGCGGTAGAACTTCTTGTACCATTTGGCGGGCCACAGGCCCCGCATGGCCTCGTCGGGCCGGGGATGGCCGGTGAAGACGACGACGCGCGCCGCGGGCGGCAGCTTCGGCGGCCGGAACAGGTAGAGCGGCCAGGGCGGCAGCAGGCCGTGCTTGAAGCTCGGGCACCAGTCCTCGGGCCAGAAGGCCACTGGCAGCCGCGCTTCCTTCGTGACGTAGATCTGCTCGTTGTCGAAGCGGTGCGACATCCGCACCGCGTCGGCCTCGAAATCCGCGACGAGGTGGGGCGCCGAGCGCGCCCGGTAGCGCATCACCGACGAGTTGCCGATGCCGTCGCGCCGCCCCTGCGTGGGGTTGCGCACCAGCACCAGACGGCCGGGCGCGTGGTCGAACAGCGGGTCGAGCGAGCCCGTCACCAGCACGTCGAGATCGAGGAACAGGAGGTCGCCGTCGAGGCCGCCGAGCTCCCCCGACCAGAGCGCGAGCTTGCGCCAGGGGCCGGGCTTCAGGCCCGCCGGCAGGGCGATGGGCGGGATCGGCCGCGCGTCGATGGCGGGGTCGAGGCCGTCCACCGGGTCGGTGAAGGACACGAAGCGCGTCGGCCGGCCCACGTTGCGCATCACGGCGCGGTGGAGCCGGTTGACGTCGTCCGCGCCGTAGGCCGTCCCCCAGCGAATGCAGACGACGGTCTGCATGGGCGGCGCGCCTGACGCCCGTCAGGCGTCGGGCAGGTTCAGGCGGATGTGCAGCTCGCGCAACTGCTTCGCGGTCGCGGTCGAGGGCGCGCCCATCAGCAGGTCCTCCGCGCGCTGGTTCATCGGGAACAGCACGACCTCGCGCAGGTTCTCCTCGCCGGCCAGCAGCATGACGATGCGGTCCACGCCAGGCGCGATGCCGCCGTGGGGCGGGGCGCCGTATTGGAAGGCCCGGTACATGCCGCCGAACTTCTCCTCCAGCACCTCCTCCGAATGGCCCGCGATGGCGAAGGCGCGGCGCATCACGTCGGGGCGATGGTTGCGGATCGCGCCCGACGACAGCTCGATGCCGTTGCAGACGATGTCGTACTGGTAGGCCAGGATGTCGAGCGGGTCCTTGGTGTCCAGCGCTTCCAGCCCACCCTGGGGCATCGAGAAGGGGTTGTGGGAGAAGTCGATCTTCTTCTCGTCCTCGTTCCACTCGTACATCGGGAAGTCGACGATCCAGCAGAGCTCGAACTTGTCCTCGTCGATAAGCTTCAGCTCGCGCCCGATGCGGGTGCGGGCGAGGCCGGCGAGCCGCGCCGCCCTGGCCTCCGTGTCGGCGGCGAAGAACACGGCGTCGCCCGGGCCGACCTTGGCGAGCTCGGCGATGCGCGACAGGACCTCGGGCGGGATGAACTTGGCGATCGGCCCCTTGCCGACCACGGCGCCGGCCTCGCCCTCCAGCACCACGTAGCCGAGGCCCGCGCCGCCCTCGCCGCGCGCCCAGTCGTTCAGCTTGTCGAAGAAGGAGCGCGGCTGCGCCCCCGCGCCCGGAGCGGGGATCGCCCGCACCACGCCGCCGCCCGCCACCACGGATTTGAACGCCTTGAACGTGACGGACTCGTCCGCGAAGGCTTCGCTGACGTCCGCGATGATCAGCGGGTTGCGCAGGTCGGGCTTGTCGTTGCCGTATTTCAGCATCGACTCGCGGTAGGCGATATGGGTGAACTTCTGCGTCACGGGCCGGCCGCGGCCGAACTCCTCGAAGATGCCGCGCAGCACGGGCTCGACCGTGTCGAAGACGTCGTCCTGGGTGACGAAGCTCATCTCGATGTCGAGCTGGTAGAACTCGCCGGGCGAGCGGTCGGCGCGGGCGTCCTCGTCGCGGAAGCAGGGCGCGATCTGGAAGTAGCGGTCGAAGCCCGCCACCATGATGAGCTGCTTGAACTGCTGGGGCGCCTGCGGCAGGGCGTAGAACTTGCCCGGGTGGACGCGCGAGGGGACGAGGTAGTCGCGCGCGCCCTCGGGCGAGGAGGCGGTGAGGATCGGGGTCTGGAATTCGGTGAAGCCCTGGCCCTTCATGCGGGTGCGCAGGCTGTCGATCACGCGGCTGCGCATGATGATGTTCCCGTGCAGCCGCTCGCGGCGCAGGTCGAGGAGACGGTATTTCAGCCGCGTCTCCTCCGGGTA
>CAXTFP010000328.1:0-4461 GCA_964243135.1 uncultured Lichenihabitans sp. | reverse complement strand
AGCACAACCTTGCCAAGGTTGGGGTCGAGGGTTCGAATCCCTTCGCCCGCTCCAAGACTCGTGTTTTTTATCGATCCCCAATCAGCCTTCATGGGCTTCCTCTGTTCAGAGACGGCGATATCGCTGCGGGTCCAATCACCGTCTAAGTGGAGGGGTGGACACTGCAGGCCACATCGTCGCATGTTCGACGATTGCGAGCGGCCTGCAAGGTTCTCAGCCGTTTACGGTTGTCGGACGTAGCTTGGCGCAATCGCAGCAATCAGCTCTCGTCATCCGATCGTAAGGTGCTCATTCAGCGCTTCGGTTTAATCCATGGATTGGCACAAGGGTGGTGACTCCTGACGTGCTGAGGGTAGCTCCTCGCAGGTTTGGCCCGGGCGCGTCCCGTGACGAGAAGCCGATCGATCTCAGCACTGCTCTGGTTTTGCCGTCGCTCTCGAGTGTTGACGTCGCGTTCCAGGATGGCGCGATCAGGGATGCGGCGGTCGATGCACCGTGCGCGCAGCACGCAGATCTCGATATCGACCATGTCGAGCCAAGCGCTGGTGCGCCGTCTCGCGCGGACGGCCTCTCGCGCTCCGTGAAGCGCCGATGTCGTCTGCCAGCAGCGTCAAGCATCGGGCCGCGGCAACTTTCCCCGCTGCCGAATGGTTCTGTCGAACCCTGGACAGGGACAAAACGGGAGGCCTTGCATGCCAAGGACAGCACATCACGAAGCCGCCGACACGCACGAGAAGGCCGCCAAAGCTCATCGGACCGCGGCCGAGCACCACGAAAAGGGCGATCATGCCACGGCGAAGAAGCACGCCGACGAGGCTCATGGCCACTCGACCGCGGCGCATGGGCACTCGACCAAGGCTCACAGCAAGAGCGACGAAGAGCATCGCAAGAACAGCAAGAATCCTGATCACGCCAATCAGGGCACGGTCGAGCATTCGGACGATGGGCGCCTGAAGGCGAACAGGGATAAGGGAGTGCATCGCGGCGACAAGGAGTAGCCGCAACACGGCCGCGAGCGTCCTGCCCAGCGCTGAACCTGGGCAGGACACCGCGCTTCGGTCTCCCAGCCATGTTGCATGCTCAGCATGGGCGTCTTCGGACGGTGGACGCGAAGGATCCCCTTCCAGCTTCGACCGTCGACATACTCACCTGCGGCCGCTGCCCGTCCGTCAGGGCGTGAGATGGCACGTCCGCACGGGCCGGGGATGATCGGATTCGGTCTGCATCTTCGTCACTGCTCGCCCTCGCCCCCCGTCTTGCGTCCATCTGGAGCCGGAAACCTCACCCCTCGGCCAGCGTCGGCACGCGCAGCACGGGCGGGCGGCGCCAGCGCGAGGGTCCCGTCCGGTGGATCGAGGTGCCCAGGCTATCGACCGCGACCGTGACGGGCATGTCGTCCACCACGAACTCGTGGATCGCCTCCATCCCGAGTTCGGGGAAGGCCAGCACGCGTGCGGATCTGATGGCCTTGGACACGAGGTAGGCGGAGCCTCCGACGGCGATGAGATAGGCGGCGCCGTGCCGGGCGATGGAACTGACCGTTTCGGGGCCGCGCTCGGCCTTGCCGATCATCACGAGCAGTCCCGTGCGCTCGAGGAGCGCGTCGGTGAAGCCGTCCATCCGGGTCGACGTCGTGGGGCCGGCGGGGCCGACCGCTTCGTCCCGCACGGCGTCGACCGGTCCCACGTAGTAGATGGCGCGGTCGCGCAGGTCGACGGGCAGAGGCTCGCCGCGGGCCATGAGGTCGCTCAATCGCTTGTGGGCCGCGTCGCGGCCCGTCAACATCCGGCCCGACAGGAGCAGCGTTTCGCCGGCCCGCCATGTGGCCACCTCGGCGCGCGTGAGGCCGTCCAGGTCGACGCGGCGCGCAGGCGAAGCCTCGGCGTCCCGGGCGATCACCGGCCAGAGCGACGGGTCGGGCGGCGTCAGCACGGCCGGCCCGGACCCGTCGAGCGTGAAGGTCACGTAGCGGTCGGCCGCGCATTGTGGGATGAGGCCGACGGGCTTCGAGGCGGCGTGGCACGGGAAGGTCCGCACCTTCACGTCGACGACCGTGGTCAATCCGCCGAGCCCCTGCGCGCCGATGCCGAGCGCATTGACCCGGTCATAGATGTCGAGCCGCAGCTCCTCGATCGCGTTCGACGGCCCGCGGCGGATCAGCTCGGGCATGTCGATCGCCTCGAGCAGAACCTCCTTGGCCATCACCATGCTCTTCTCGACCGAGCCGCCGACGCCGATGCCGAGCAGCCCCGGCGGGCACCAGCCGGCGCCGAGCGTCTCGACCGTGGACACGACCCAGTCGGCCACCGACGCGGCCGGCGCGAGGTTGGTGTAGCGGGCCTTGTTCTCCGACCCGCCGCCCTTGGCCGCGACGGTGATCCGAACATCGCTCCCCGCCACCATCTCGACGTGGACCACGGCCGGCGTGTTGTCCCCGGTGTTGCCGCGCTGGCCGAGCGGGTCGCGGACGATGGAGGCGCGCAGCGGGTTGTCGGGATGGGAGTAGGCGCGGCGCACGCCCTCGTCGACGAGCTCCTGGAGCGGTCGCGCGCTGGCGACGCGCGCGCCCATGCCGACCTTGACGAAGGCGTTGACGGTGCCCGTGTCCTGGCAGATCGGCCGGCGTCCGAAGGCGGACAGGCGGGAATTGAGCAGGATCTGCCCGATCGCGTCCTTGGCGGCCGGGCTCTCCTCCCGCCGGTAGGCCTCGGCCAGGGCTTTGACGAAGCTCGGCGGGTGGTAGACCGCGATATACTGCAGGGCGTCGGCCACGCTGGCGACGAGATCCTCCTCGCGGATCGGGCCGCGCGCCTCCTGCCCCCTCATCGGCCCCGTCCTTCCATGGCGTCCACGCGCCGCAGGATCGTTTCGGCCCGCAGCCGCACCGGCGCATCCACCATCGCCCCGTCGACCGCCACGGCGCCGCCGTCCCGGCCCCCCGCGAGCACGCGCTCCGCCCAGGCGCGCTCCTCCGTGGACGGCAGGAAGCCAGCGCGCGCGGGCGCGACCTGGGCCGGATGGATCAGGAGCTTGCCCGCGAAGCCGAGCAGACTGCCGTAGCGCGCGTCGTCCTCGACCGCGGCCGCATCGCCGTAGGCGGTCGTGACGCCGTCGAGCGGACCCGCTAGGCCGGCGAGGCGGCTCGCCAGGACGAGTTCGGCCCGCGCGCCGAGCAGCGCCTCGCGCGAAGGGGCGCAGCCGAGGTCGCCAGCGAAATCGATCGACCCGAAGGCGAGCCGGGCCGCCGCGCGGGCCGTGTCGCGAACCGCCGCCAGGCCCCGCGCGCTCTCGATCAGCGCCACGGCCGGGACCCCGGCGACCCGCGCGGCCTCGGCCACGTCCGCGGCCGACTCTGCCTTGGGCAGGACGACCCCGGCGAGCGGGAAGGCCGCGGCGGCCGAGAGGTCGTCGCGATGCCAGGGTGTTCCGACCGCGTTGACGCGCACCAACACCCGGCCGGCGGCGCCATCGAGCACGTCTCGGGCGTCGGCCAGGGCGGCCCGGGCGGCGCCCTTGCGGTCGGGCGAAACCGCGTCTTCGAGGTCGAGGATGACCGCGTCGGCGCCCGACGCGAGGGCCTTGAGAAAACGCTCCGGCCGGTCGGCCGGGACGAACAGCGCCAGCGCGATCGCTTCGACGGTCGAGGTCATGCGGCTCCTCCCGGGGCACCTTGTGCCACCGCGAGGAGGCCGGCGCCAATACCATCGCACGGCCGGCCTCATAGCGCGCCGCTATGACCGAGGGACGCAAACATTATGCGGCGTCCGCATCGAGCGCGCGCCATAGAGGTGGGACAGGGCGCGGAGGTCGGCGGAGATGGCGGGGGATCTGGACGGGCTCAACGTCGTGTCGATCGAGCAGGCCGTGGCGGCTCCCTATCTGACGAGCCGTCTCGCGGACGCGGGCGCCCGCGTCATCAAGGTGGAGCGGCCCGAGGGGGACTTCGCCCGCGGCTACGACCACCTGGTCCACGGCGAGAGCGCCTATTTCGTCTGGCTGAACCGGGGCAAGGAGTCGATCTGCCTCGACCTCCGGCTCGACGCCGACCGCGACCTCCTCGAACGCATGGTGGCGGCCGCCGACGTCTTCGTCCAGAACCTGGCGCCCGGCGCCATCGACCGGCTCGGCTTCGCGCCGGAGCGGCTGCGTCGGGACCACCCGCGCCTCATCACCGTGTCGATCTCGGGCTACGGCGACGAAGGGCCGTCCCGCGACCTCAAGGCCTACGACCTCCTGGTGCAGGCCGAGGCGGGCCTGTCGTCGATCACCGGCACGCCGGACACGATGGCGCGGGTGGGCGTCTCGGTCTGCGACATCGCGGCCGGCATGATGGGCTTCCAGGCGGTGCTTCAGGCGCTGATCGGCCGCGGGGTGACGGGCCGGGGGCGCCACGTCGCCGTGTCGCTCTTCCACGCGCTCGCCGACTGGATGAACGTGCCCTACCTGCAATATGTCTACGGC
>CAXTFP010000327.1:0-4470 GCA_964243135.1 uncultured Lichenihabitans sp. | reverse complement strand
TGGAGCTGCGCCGCTTCCTCGACGCCTACCCGTCGTCGACCGCCCTCGACCTCGACGGCGCGCCCGTCTTCCTGGCCTCCTCGGCCTTCACGCTGCGCTACGAGCAGGAGCGCTGGCCGGACGTGACCTTCTCGGACATCAAGGACTACCAGCGCGCCGCGGCGTGACATCGACTGGAATCATGCTTCGATGCTGGTTGCAAAAGGCCCTCGGCGTTTCGCGGGTTTGGGGGCAGAGCCTTGAAGAAGATTTTCGAATAGATTTTCTAGACTTCAGTATCAGGGCTCTGCCCTGAAACCCGCCAAAGGGCTCGCCCTTTGGAAACCATTTCAAGGATGACGCCATACCATGGACAGATCGCGCAGGCCGCACGACCCCTTCGCCGCGGCGGAAGCCGTCTTCAGCAAAGCGGCCTCCAAGCCCGCCGCCGCGGCAGCGCCGCCCAAGCCCGCCATCCCGGGCGCCCGCCAGAGCGTCACGCTGCGCGTCGACGAGGACGTGGTGGAGCACTTCCAGGCCGACGGCCCCGGCTGGCAGGACCGCATGGCCGCGGCGCTGCGGGCCGCCGCGGGCCTCTGACCCTCACGGGCAGGCCGTCGGGCGCCGCTCCACCGGCCCCGGCTTGAAGCGCATCACCAGGAAGGGCGCCCGAGCCCTCATGTCGCCGTCGTCGAAGGGCGCCGCGAGCGGCAGTTGCGTGGCCGTGACGTAGAGGAACCCGTCCGGCCCCATCGCGAGCCCGTCGGGCCACAGCATGTCGGGGTGAGTCGCGACCGGCCGGTAACAGCGATCCGCCGCCGGGATGACGCCCACCGCCCGATACTCGATCTCGGTCAGGTACAGGCTATCGTCGGCGTCCATCAGCATACCACCTGCGTTGGGGCGGGTCGCGTAGCGCTCGACGCGCTTCGCCAGATCGGCGGGCTTGATCGCGGCGTCGATGAGGTCGGCCGTCCGCACCCGATATACGGAATGGCCGTTGAGCGGGCCGAAGTAGAGCCACTCCGCCCGGGCATCGAGCGCGATTCCGTCGGCCCCGACCCGCATCGGTACCCGCTTGCCGGTCTTGGCGTCGAACTTCTGCAGGGGCCGGCCGTCCACCACGATGTCGACGTCCTCCGGAACCGTCCCCTTCGCGCCCTGGAGCACCCGCCGCGCCGCGCCGCTCGCGATGTCCACCACGATGAGCGCGCCCTGCGTGCCGTCGCCGCCCGCACCCGTGGCCTCGTCCGCGAGATAGATCTGCCCGTGCACCTCGTCGACCGCGAGATCCTGCGGCTCGGATGAGGGCAGCGTCGCGGGCGGCGGCAGCGGGATCGCCTTGAACAGGCGGTTCGCTCTCGTGTCCCAGCCGACCACCTTGGGCACGGCCTTCTCGCGCTCGCCCATGTCGCCCATCCACAGCACGCCCCGGCTGTCCGTGTGCAGCCCCTGGACGCTGTCGAAATGCGACGGGCCGGACGGCCTGGCGTTCCAGCCCTCGTCCGGGAAGGGTTCGAGCCGGTCGGGGGCGGCGAAGACGCTGACGCGCTCGGCCGTGGCGAAGGCGGGGTGGTGGCTGGTGACGAGCCGCCCGTCGGCCGTGAAGGCGGGGTCGCCGATCGGGACCGGGACGTGGCCCCACACTTCCGCGGTCACGGGCGCGTCGGCGGCGCCCGCCGCGGAGGGCAGGATCAGGCCGGCCACCAAAGCGGCGAGGACGAGGGCGGTGCGATGGCTCCATACGGGCTCCCTTCGGCTTCGGCGCTGCCCGTTCAACGCCGCCGATCAGACGCGCGCCGACGGCGACGCGAAGAGCGCGCGCAATTCATCTTTGCGCATCTTGCCCGACTCGGCCCGCGGCAGGCTCGCCAGCACGACGACGCGGCTCGGCACCCGTTCGGGCGGGAGCTTCCTCGCGAGGGCGGCGCGCAGCGCGTCCCCGTCGGGCGGATGGCCGCCCGACGGAGACGCGCAGGCCACGAGGGCCGGCGCGCCGTCCGGCCCCTCGACCCCGAAGGCCGCGCAGTCCCCCACGCCGGGCAGGGCGGCCAACGCCGCCTCGACGGAGGCGGGATAAACCGTCACGCCGCCGACCTCGACGACGTCGCGCTTGCGGTCGGCGAGGTGGAGCGCCCCGTCGGGATCGAGCCAGCCGAGGTCGCCGGCCGTGACGAGGTCGCCCCGGCCGATCGCGGCCCGGCGGTCGGGCGCGCCGATGTAGGTGAAGTCGTGCAGCGTGTCGGAGCCGGCATACACCTCGCCGACCTCGCCGGGCGGCAGGTCCCTCCCCTCGGGACCGAGCACGTGGAGCGCGATGCCCGGCAGCGCGCGGCCGACGCTGCCGGGCTTCGCCAGCGCCTCGGCGGAGCCCTGGAAGGTGAGGAGGCCGGTCTCGGTCGAGCCGTAATATTCGTGGATCACCGGCCCCCACCAGTCCACCATGGCGCGCTTGACGTGGGGCGGGCACGGCGCTGCGCCGTGCACGGCATGGCGCAGCGACGACAGGTCGTGGGCGGCGCGGACCCGCTCCGGCAGGGCCAGCAGGCGCATCATCGCGCTCGGCACGATGTGGAGGTGGGTGACGCGGTGGCGGGCGATGGCCGCGAGCGTCGCCTCGGGGTCGAAGCCCGGCCGGAGCACGATGTCGGCCCCCGCCCCCAACGCCAACCGGGCGAAGGCGTTGGGCACGGAATGGGTGAGCGGGCCGTCGATCAGGGCCGTGGCGCGGCCGGGCCGGTCGAAGCCGTAGACGCGCAGCGCCCGCACCGGCCGGCTGCCGGCGGGGGACGGAGCGCGGCGCACGCCCTTGGGCCGCCCCGTCGTCCCGGACGTGTAGATCACGGCGCCGCGCGGCGGCCCCGCCGGGGCGGGGAGCGGCGCGTGGCGACGCGTCCAGGCGTCCCATCCGTCGAGGTCGTCCACCGCCACGGCGTTGAGGTCGGGCGGCAGGGCGGGACCCACCGTCGCTAGGAGCTCGGCCCCGCCGACGAGCAGCCGGGCCGAGCAGTCGCGCAGGATGAAGATTACGTTCTCCGCGGCCAGCCGCACGTCGATCGGCACGGGATGGGCGCCCGCGAGGGTCGCGCCGAGCGAGGCTTCGAGGAGGGGCAGGCCGTTGCCGAGCAGCAGGGCCACGGCGTCGCCCTCGCGCAGGCCGAGCGCGCGGAACCCGCCGGCGGCCCGCGCGGCTCCCTCGCGCAGGGCCGCATGGGTGCGGTGCCGCCCCTCCGACAGGACCCAGGACTCGTCCGCCATGCTCCCCCTACCCGCTCGTGCCGGCTGAGTCTGGCGGTAGGAGCGGGCCGGCGTCAAACGGTGCCGAAGCGTCGGTCGGGGCGCGTCCCGTCATCCCGATCTGATCGTCTCCCTCACCGCTCGTCCCCGCGGATGCGGGGACCCAGCGCCAGGAGGCGGCCGAAGGCCGACAGTCTCGCTCCCTCACCGCGCGCCGCGGGGAGACCGGCCTTCGGCCGGACGTTCCGCGCCGGCTGCCCGCCTTCGCGGGGAGGAGCGGCCGAGAGGGGGATCCGAGCCGGACAGCCGGGCAGACCGGATCACGCCGTGCCGTTGCCGCCCGTGGCGCCGTAAACCTCACCCGTCACGTAGCTCGCCTCCTGCGAGGCCAGGAACACGTAGATGGGGGCGCATTCCACCGGCTGGCCGGGCCGCCCGAGCGGCACCTCGGAGCCGAACTTCTGCACCTTCTCCTGCGGCTGGCCGCCCGAGGGCTGGAGCGGCGTCCAGAACGGGCCGGGCGCCACGGCGTTGACGCGGATGCCCTGCGCGATCTGCTGCTTGGCCAGCGCCTTGGTGAAGGCCACGATGCCGGCCTTGGTGGTGGCGTAGTCGAGCAGGCCCTCCGAGGGGCTGAAGGCCTGCACCGAGGCCGTGTTGATGATCGAGGCCCCGGCCGGCATGTGCTTCAGCGCGGCCTTGGTGATCCAGAACATGGCGTAAAGGTTGGTCTTCATCGTGTGGTCGAACTGCTCGGTGGTGATGTCGTCGGCGTCCGGCTGGTTCACCTGCTTGCCGGCATTGTTGACCAGGATGTCGAGGCCGCCGAGGCCCGCGACGGCTTCGCGCACGAGCGTTTCGCAGACGCCCTGCTCCTTGATGTCGCCGGGCAGCAGGAGGCAGGTGCGGCCCTCGGCCTCGACGAGCGTCTTCACCTCCTCGGCGTCCGCCCGCTCCGACCCGAGAAAGCTCACCGCGACATCCGCGCCCTCGCGCGCGAAGGCGATGGCGGCAGCCCGGCCGATGCCGGAATCGGCGCCCGTCACCAGGGCCTTGCGGCCGAGGAGGCGGCCGTGGCCCCGGTAGCTCGTCTCGCCGTGGTCGGGCTTGGGGTCCATGTCGCTGGCGAGGCCGGGCGCGCTCTGCGGCTGGCGCGGGCACGGCGGCTGCGGATATTGCTTGCGGGGGTCCTGCAGGCGGAGGCGGTCGGCGGCGGCGTCGGTCATGGCATCCTCGGTGAGGGGAGTCGATGGA
>CAXTFP010000326.1:0-4486 GCA_964243135.1 uncultured Lichenihabitans sp. | reverse complement strand
ACGAGCCGCAGCGCATTGGCGGCGCGGAACGCCCCGGCCTTGCCGCCCTCGACGGCAAAGGCCACGAGCGTGCTGCCGCCCTTCATCTGCCGCCGCGCGAGCTCCGCCTGCGGGTGGTCGGCGCGGCCGGGATACAGCACCCTGGTGACGCCGGGCATCTCGGCCAGCGCGTCGGCGATGCGGGCCGCCGCGGCGCTCTGCGCCGCCACGCGGATCCCGAGCGTCTCCAGGCCCTTCAGCAGCACCCAGGCGTTGAAGGGCGACATGGCCGGGCCGGTCTGGCGCAGCAGGTTGTGGACGTGCTTGTCGATGAAGTCCCGGCTCGCCAGGATCACGCCGCCGAGGCAGCGGCCCTGCCCATCGATGTGCTTCGTGGCCGAATAGATGACGCAGTCGGCGCCGAGCGCCAGCGGGCTCTGGAGCATGGGCGTGGCGAAGACGTTGTCCACCACCAGCGTGGCGCCGCCCGAGTGGGCGATCTCCGCCACGGCTGCGATGTCGATGAGATCGAGCGTCGGGTTGGTCGGCGACTCGAGGAACAGCGTCCGCGTGTTCGGCCGCAGGGCGGCGCGCCAGGCGTCGAGGTCGTCGCCGTTGACCAGCGTCGATTCCACGCCGAAGCGCGGCAGCAGATCCTCGACGATGTAGCGGCAGGAGCCGAACAGGGCCTTGGCGGCCACGACATGGTCGCCCGCCTTCACCTGCCCCATCAGGGCCGCCGTCACGGCCGCCATGCCGGAGGCCGTGGCGCGCGCGTCCTCGGCCCCTTCGAGCAGCGCCATCCGCTCCTCAAACATCCGCACCGTGGGGTTGGAGAAGCGCGCGTAGATGAAGCCGGGGTCCTCGCCCTTGAAGCGGGCCTCGGCGGCTTCCGCCGTGTCGTAGATGAAGCCCTGGGTGAGGAACAGCGCCTCGGACGTCTCGCCGAAGGGCGTCCGCACGGTGCCGCCGTGGACGAGGCGGGTGGCGGGGCGAAGCCCGGCGACGGAGGGCTGGCGGGGAAGGGTGGACACGGGCGTCGCTCCGGAGGAAGCGGGCGGCTCGGCCCGCGCGGCATGCTCTTCCCTACTCCCGAAAGTGGCGGGATCGCAAGGCTCTGGACTGCTATAACGAACAGATTGTTCGCCATAGCGGATTGTTTTCGCGCCCTTGGCGAAAGCCGAGGCTTCCGCTAGGCATCATAAAACCCCTGGCCCCGAGCCGAGATCCGTCCCCATGAAGGCAGCCGCGGGCTTCGCGCCGGGTCTCCTGGCCGCCCACCAGATCCAGGCGCTGCGGGACGGCGGCCACGTCGCCGCGACCCTGCCGCCGGACGGGGCCGCCCCCGTGCTGCAGCCCGCGAGCCTCGACCTGCGGCTCGGGCCGCGCGCGTGGCGGGTGCGGGCGAGCTTCCTGCCGGGGCGCGGCCGCAGCGTCATGGACGGCATCGGCGCCCAATCGGCCGACGAGATCGACCTCAGGGCGGGGGCGATCCTGGAGCCCGGCACCGTCACGGTGGTGGAACTCGATGACCGCCTGAGCCTGCCGGCCGACGTGCGGGCCGCCGCCAACCCGAAATCCTCCACCGGGCGCATCGACGTCTTCACCCGCGTCATCGCCGACCGTGCCCGCCGCTTCGACACGATCGAGGCGGGCTACGCGGGGCCGCTCTACGCCGAGGTGTCGCCCCGCACCTTTCCCGTGCGGGTGCGGGCGGGGTCGCGCCTGTCGCAGATCCGCTTCGCCTCGGGCGACGCGCGGCTCGACGACGACGGCCACCGGGCGCTCCACGCCGCGGCGCCCCTAGTGGCGGGCGCGGAGCCGGTGATCGCCGAGGGCGTGGCGGTGTCGATCGACCTCGGCGGCTTCGACGGTTCCAACCTCGTCGGCTACCGGGCCAAGCGCCACACCGGCATCATCGACGTCGACCTCGTGGGCGCGCTCGACCCGCGAGACTATTGGGAAGCGATTCACGTCCGGGCGCGGCGCGAGCTGATCCTCGACCCCGGCGAGTTCTACCTCCTGGCCTCGAAGGAATCGGTCCGCGTGCCGCCCGACCACGCCGCCGAGATGACGCCCTTCGATCCCCTGGTGGGCGAGTTCCGCGTCCACTACGCGGGCTTCTTCGACCCCGGCTTTGGCGACGCCGCGACGGGAGGCGCGGGCTCGCGCGCCGTGCTGGAGGTGCGCTCGCGCGACGTGCCCTTCGTGCTGGAGGACGGCCAGATCGTCGGCCGCCTCGTCTACGAGCGCATGTCCGAGCGGCCACTCACGCTCTACGGCGCGGTGGCGGGGTCGAACTATCAGGCGCAGGGGCTCAAGCTGTCGAAGCATTTCCGGCGCGAGTGAGCGACCATATCCATCTGAGATCGATGAAGAGCCGCTCATTCCCGCGCATGCGGAAACCCAGCGCAGAATGTCGGCCGCAGGCCGCCGACCTCTTAAACCCTTCCACCTTCGACTTCGGCAGTGGAATCCCGCTCCGACGGCCTTCGGCCGGCGTCTCGCGCCGGGTTCCCGCCGTCGCGGGAACGAGCGGTCGAGGAGGAGCGAGCCGTATCCGTGACCGACCCGGCCTTAAGCCGTCCGTGCCTGCCCCGTCGGGCAGATGTCCAGCAGCACGCAGCGCCCGCAGTCGGGCGAGCGGAAGTGGCACACCTTCTGCCCGTGCAGCATCAGGATCTCGTGATTGTCGTAGAGGGCCTGGGCCGACCAGTCGGCGGGGAGCTGCGCGCGCAGGAGCGGGTGGGCGGGGCCGACGTCGACCCGCTCGCCGATGAGCCCGAGGCGCTGCGCCACGCGGTGGTGGTGGCTGTCGACGGGCAGCGCCGGCATGCGCAGGGTGCTGAAGGACAGCACGGCCGCGCTGGTCTTCGGCCCGACGCCGGGGATGGCGGCGAGCCAGGCGCGCGCCGCGTCCGGCTCCATGTCGGCAAGGAAGTCGAGCGACAGGGCGCCGTGGCGCTCCCGCACCGCGGCCAGCACGGCCTGGATGCGCGGCGCCTTCAGCTCCGGCCACGTCACGCCGCGGATCAGCGCCTCGACCTTCGCCGTGTCGGCGTCGAGCAGCGCCGCCCAGTCCGGGTAATGCGCCCGCAGGGCCTTGAAGGCACGGCCGGACTCGGCGTTGCGCGTCCGGTGCGACAGGAGCGAGGAGACGAGCTCGCTCAGCGGATCGAGGCTGTGGAAATAGGGAATCGGGCAGCCGTAGACGGGGCAGAGGCGCCGGTGGACCTCCAGCGCCTTGGCGCGCAGGTCGTCCGAGGGCTCGGGGGCGACCCGCGGCGCGGGCCGCGCCCGGACGGGACGGCGGAGGGCGGGTGAGGGCTCGAAGAGTTGCGGCATGGTGAACGAATCCACCGATGCGCGACTTGTTCCACGCCCCGCCGCACCTCACCCCAGGCGGGCCACCAGGGCCTCGGAGAGCGGATCCCGTGCCGCGAAGACGTAGTCGAGCGGCAGGACGGCGACCTCCGCGGCGCCCCGGCCGATGAGCCAGTCGGCGAGGTCCGGCACGCGGGGCCTGGGGCAGTGCAGCACGAGCCGGCCGTCCTCGCGGCCGAAGACTGCGGCGCCGAAGGGCTCCAGCGCGCCCTCCTCCAGCGCCGGCACGCCCGCGGGGAAACTCGCCCGCAGCTCGCGCGTCGTGCGCGCCCGCTCCTCCGCGGCGATGCGGCCGAGGATGGCGCGCGCGGTGCGGCGGTGGGCCTCGCTCCACTCCGCCCCGAGCGAGGCCACGAGGTTCGCCTCCGAACGCAGGATGACGCCGTCGTCCAGCACCTTGAGGGCGTTGGCCTGGAGCGTCGCGCCCGTGGTGGTGATGTCCACGATGAGTTCGGCGCCGCCCGCGGCCGGCGCGCCCTCGGTGGCGCCGAGGCTCTCGACGATGCGGTAATCGACGACGCCGCGCTCGGCGAAAAAGCGCCGCGTCAGGTGGACGTATTTGGTGGCGACCCGCATGCGCCGGCCGCGCCGGGCGTGGAACGTGGCCGCGACGTCCTCCAGGTCCGCCATCGTGCGGACGTCGATCCAGGCGCGGGGCACCGCCACCACCACGTCGGCTTGGCCGAAGGCGAGCTTCGCCAGGAAGGCGAGGGCCGAGTCGGCCCGCGGGACCGCCTCGCGCAGCAAGTCCTCGCCCGCGATGCCGAGGTGGGCCGACCCGTCCCCGAGGCTCGTGGCGATCTCCGCGGCCGGCAGGAAGGCGATCTCGACGCCCTCGAAGCCGTCGAGCCGCCCGCGGTAGTCGCGGCTGCCGCCGCCCTGGACGAGTCTGAGGCCCGCGCGGGCGAAGAAGCTGAAGGCGTTCTCCTGCAGGCGCCCCTTGGACGGCACGGCGAGGACGAAGGGCTGGGCGCTCACGCGGCGTGCGCCGGCTGGGGAAGGCTGGTGCCGAGCCTGGCGATGATCTCGCGGGCGAGTGCGATATAGGCTTCCGACCCGGGGCAGCGATGATCGTAGACGAGCGCAGGAAGCCCATGGCTCGGCGCCTCGGACAGCCGGACAT
>CAXTFP010000325.1:0-4488 GCA_964243135.1 uncultured Lichenihabitans sp. | reverse complement strand
CATCTTGCCCGGGCTTGCCGCGCCGCCCGTCATCGGCGGCGCGGCGGCCCTGTCGGCCGACGGGGCGGCGCGCTCGGCCCGCGAGGTCGCGGCCGGTGCCGCCACGCTCGACGACCTCAAGGCCGCGCTCGAAGCCTTCGAGGGCTGCAGCCTGAAGGGCACGGCCACCCGCCTCGCCTTCGCGGACGGCGACCCCGCGGGCCGCGTCATGGCGATCGGCGAGGCGCCCGGCGCCGAAGAGGATCGGCAGGGGCGGCCCTTCTCGGGGCGGTCGGGGCAACTCCTCGACCGCATGCTGGCGGCCATCGGGCTCGACCGCACCGGCGTCTACGTCGCCAACGTCGTGCCCTGGCGGCCGCCCGGCAACCGCACTCCGACGCCGCAGGAGGTGGCGATCTGCCGGCCCTTCATCGCCCGGCAGATCGAGCTGGCCGACCCCGACTTTCTCCTCTGCCTCGGCGGCCCCGCCAGCCAAAGTCTGCTCGGGTCGAAGGAGGGCATCATGCGGCTGCGCGGGCGCTGGCACGAGTTCGACACCGGGCGGCGCACCGTCAGGGCCATGCCCATGCTCCACCCGGCCTACCTGCTGCGCCAGCCGGCGCACAAGAAGCTCGCCTGGGCGGACCTCCGCGCCCTGAAGAAGGCCCTCGACGTCCCTCCCTGAAACCGGCAGACAGGCGGTGCGGGCGGCGCGGAGGAGGGCGGCATGGCCGGGCAGGCGATCCCCGACGGGACGCGCGAGATGCTGCTGTTCCTGGCCACGGCCGGCGTCGCGGTGCCCCTGTTCGGCCGGCTGCGCGTCAGCCCCGTGCTGGGCTTCCTCATCGCCGGCGTGGCGCTCGGCCCCTTCGGCCTCGGCCATCTCGCCCGCGCGGTGCCAGCCCTGGAGATGCTGGCGATCGTCGACGTCCACCGGCTCGACGGCATCGCCGAGCTCGGCGTGGTCTTCCTGCTCTTCATGGTGGGGCTGGAGCTCAGCTTCGAGCGGCTGACGCGGCTGCGGCGCCTCGTCTTCGGCTTCGGCGCGCTCCAGGTCGCCCTATCGGCTGCGGCCATCGCCCTGCCGGCGGCGTTTCTCGGCCTGGCGCCTCCGGCTGCCATCGTGCTCGGCCTGGCGCTGTCCCTGTCCTCGACGGCCGTGACCGTGCCGGTGCTGGCCGAGCGCAAGCACCTCGCCTCCTCGGCCGGCCGCACGGTCTTCTCGGTGCTGCTGTTCCAGGACCTCGCGGTAGCGCCGCTGCTCTTCACCGTGTCGGCCCTGTCGACGCCCCGCGACGCCGGGCTCGGCGTGGAACTGCTCGTGACGCTCGGCCCCGCCGTCCTCGCGCTCGCGCTGATCGTCGTGCTCGGCCGGCTGGTGCTGCGGCCGCTGTTCCACGTCGTGGCGGCGGCGCGCTCGACCGAGTTCTTCATGGCGGCCTGCCTGCTGGTCGTCCTCGGCACCGGCGCGGTGGCGGTGGCGGGCGGCCTCAGCATGTCGCTCGGCGCCTTCGTGGCCGGGCTGCTGCTGGCCGAAACCGAGTTCCGCCGCGAGATCGAGGTGACGATCGAGCCCTTCAAGGGGCTGCTGCTGGGGCTCTTCTTCGTGACGGTCGGCGTCGGGCTCGACCTGTCGGCCGTGGTGGAGCGGCCCGGCCTCATCCTGGCGCTGTGCCTCGGCGTGGTGGCGGTGAAAGCCGCGATCGTCTTCGCCCTGGCGCGGCTGTTCCGGCTGGCGCGCGGCGTGTCGGGCGAGGTCGCGCTGCTGCTGGGGCCGAGCGGCGAGTTCGCCTTCGTGCTGGTGGGGCAGGGGGCCGCGGCCGGCCTGCTGCCCGGCCCCGTGGCCCACCTCACCACCGTCGCGGTGACGCTGACCATGATGCTGATCCCCCTGCTGGCGCGGCTCGGCGAGCGGGTCGGGCGGCGCCCGGCCGCCGAGGCGCCCCCGGCCGAGCCCCCGCCGGACGACGGGGAAGCGCGCGTCATCATCGTGGGCTACGGCCGCGTCGGCCGCCTCGTCGGCGAGATGGTGGCGCGGCACGGCCTGCCCTTCATCGCGATCGACGACGACGCCCGCCTCGTGCGGCGCGAGCGCGAAGCCGGCGCGCCGATCTTCTACGGGGACGCGACGCGCCACGAGTTCCTGGAGCGCTGCGGGCTCGGCACGGCGCGCGGCCTCGTCGTGACGTTGAACGACCCGCGCGGGGCCGAGCGGGTCGTGGCGGCGGTGCGGGCCGAGCGGGCCGACCTGACGATCGTGGCGCGGGCGCGCGACGCCGAGCAGGCCCGCACGCTCTACGAGCTGGGCGCCACCGACGCCGTGCCCGAGACCATCGAGGCGAGCCTTCAGCTCAGCGAGGCCGCCCTGGTCGACATGGGCGTGGCGGCCGGCCTCGTGATCGCCTCGGTGCACGACAAGCGTGACGAGTTCCGCCGCCTGCTGAACGAGAAGCGCGCCGACGGGCGCGAGCGCCGTGCCATCCGCCGGCCCCTCAGGCGCGGATGACGGATAAGGGTGAGCGATCGCTCATTCGTCATGGCTTTGTCGCGGCCGCTGCGGCAAACAGGGCGGCATGATCACGGCCTATGATTCGTCCGCGGCGGCCCACGGCCTGCCGAGCGAAGCCGCCCCCCTGGCCTTGCCGGAGGGCACGCTGTGGGTCGACATGGTCGATCCGAGCGGCGACGACGATGACCGCGTCGAGCATGCCACCGGCCTCGTGCTGCCGACCGCCCACCAGCTCAGCGAGATCGAGACGTCGAGCCGCCTCGTGGTCGATGGCCCCGTGCTGATGATGTCGACCCCGGTGCTGTTCCGCGGGGAAGACGGCCTGCACACCACACCCGTGGGCTTCGTGCTCGGGCCGAACGTGCTGGTCACGATCCGGTCGCGCGACCTCAAGAGCTTCGCCGACTACGTCGCGAGCCGGCAGGGCGCGGACGCCCTCGACGGGCCGGTCGACGCGCTCATCGGCCTGCTCGACGGCGTCATCGCCCGCATGGCCGACGGGATGGAAGCCGTGGGCGCCGACCTCGACATGGTGTCGCGCCAGATCTTCTGCGCCCCGAACCGCGACGCCCGCCAGAAGCCGATCCTCCTCGAGCGCCGGTTGCGCGCGACGCTGCGCACGCTCGGGCAGCGCGGCGACACCACCTCCCACGCCCGCGACAGCCTGCTCGGTCTAAACCGCCTGCTGGCCTTCCTGGCCAACAAGGGCGGAGACCGCGTCTCGCACGCCCACAGGGAGCGGATCGAGATCCTCAAGCAGGACGTGGCGGCGCTCGGCGACTACGAGAACCGCCTCACCGACAAGGTTCAGTTCCTGCTCGATTCGACGCTGGGCTTCATCAACATCGAGCAGAACCGCACCTTCAAGCTGCTGACGGTGGCGTCCGTGGTCGGCATCCCGCCGACCTTCATCGTCGGCCTCTACGGCATGAACTTCAAATATATGCCCGAGCTCGAATGGCAGTACGGCTACGCCTGGGGCCTGTTCCTCGTGGTGGTCAGCATCGTGGTGCCGGTGGTGTGGCTGAGGCTGAAGGGCTGGATGTGAGCCGCACGGCGATCGCCCGTCACAGCCGCGCCAGCGTGGCGGCGTCGGGCTCCCCGCCGCAGTGGCGGTCGAGCGCCGCCGCGAACCGGGCCTCGCCCGGCGCCGCGCGCCCGAACAGCGTCATGGAGGAGCGGAACTTCGCGTCGTCGGGCGAGCCCAGGATCGCGGCGAGGCTCCGGCCCTCGACCGCCAGGACGAGGTCGGTGCAGCGCCCGAGCCGCGGCCCGAGCAGGGGATGGGCGAGGTAGGCCCGCGCCTCGTCGAGCGAGCGGATCGCGTAGCGCTGCGCCATGGCGCTGAAGCCGAGCCCCCCGATCTGCGGGAACACGAACCACATCCAGTGGCTGCGCTTCCGCCCGGCCGCGAGTTCGGCCACCACGGCCTCGAAGACCGGCGCCTGCGCGTCGACGAAGCGCCGGAGGTCGTGGGGGTCGTCCATGGGGCCTCCCTAACGCCGATGCCGTATCCCGCCCTCAACGCGTTTCGCCGGGCAGGCGTTGCGCGCTATGGGACGGGCGCATTCCAAGAGCGTCAGGCCCCCATGATCCCCCGTCTCGACCGGTTCCGGCGCATCGTCATCAAGGTCGGCTCGTCGCTGGTGGTGGATGCCGCGGCCGGTGCGCCGAAGCGCGCCTGGCTGGAAGCGCTCGGCGACGACATCGCGGGGCTGCACCGCGCCGGCGCGGATGTCGCGGTCGTGTCCTCGGGCGCCATCGCGCTCGGGCGCCGCGTGCTGAAGCTGCCGGCCGGCGCCCTCAAGCTCGACGACAGCCAGGCAGCGGCTGCCGTGGGGCAGATCGCGCTGGCGCGCACCTGGGCCGAGGTGCTGGCGGCGCGGGGCATCACGGCCGGGCAGGTGCTGGTGACGCCCGGCGACACCGAGGAGCGCCGCCGCTACCTCAACGCCCGCGCCACGCTGGAGCGGCTGTTCGGGCTGCGGGCCGTGCCGGTG
>CAXTFP010000324.1:0-4496 GCA_964243135.1 uncultured Lichenihabitans sp. | reverse complement strand
GCCTCCCAGGGGTTCTGGAGGGTCTGCTTGAGGCCGAGCGAGATGCGGCGCTTGACGGGATCGACCTCGAGGATCTGGACCTCGACCTCCTGGGAGGTGGAGACGATCTTGCCGGGGTGGACGTTCTTCTTGGTCCACGACATCTCGGAGACGTGGATCAGGCCCTCGATCCCCGGCTCCAGCTCCACGAAGGCGCCGTAGTCGGTGATGTTGGTCACGCGCCCGTTGAGCTTCATGTCGATCGGGTACTTGGCCTCGATGCCCTGCCACGGATCGTCGAGCAGCTGCTTCATGCCGAGCGAGATGCGGTGCGTCTCGTGGTTGATCTTGATGATCTTGACCTTGACGGTCTGGCCGATGGTCAGCACCTCGGTCGGGTGGTTGACGCGGCGCCAGGCGATGTCGGTCACATGCAGCAGGCCGTCGATGCCGCCGAGGTCCACGAAGGCGCCGTAGTCGGTGATGTTCTTCACCGTGCCGTCGATCACCTGGCCCTCTTCGAGATTGGCCACGATCTCGTGGCGCTGCTCGGCGCGGGACTCCTCCAGCACCGTGCGGCGCGACACGACGATGTTGCCGCGGCGGCGGTCCATCTTGAGGATCTGGAACGGCTGCGGCACGCCCATCAGCGGGGCCACGTCGCGCACCGGGCGGATGTCGACCTGCGAGCGGGGCAGGAACGCCATGGCGCCGTCGAGGTCGACAGTGAAGCCGCCCTTGACCTGGTTGAAGATGATGCCTTCGACCTTCTCCTGCTTCTCGAAGGCCTTTTCGAGCTTGACCCAGCTTTCCTCGCGCCGGGCCTTGTCGCGCGAGATCACGGCCTCGCCGAGCGCGTTCTCGATGCGCTCCAGGTAGACCTCGACCTCGTCGCCGACGCCGGGCAGCTCGTCCCGGCCGTTGTTCGTGAATTCCTTCATCGCCACGCGGCCTTCGGTCTTCAGACCGAGGTCGATCACCGCGACATCCTTCTCGATGGCGACGATGATGCCCTTGACGACCGTGCCCTCGAAGGCCTCGTTCTTGCCGTAGCTCTCGTCGAGCAGAGCGGCGAAATCATCGCGCGTGGGCGAACCATATGAAGCGACAGCGGACATTCATTCTCCTGAAGCCCGGATGTTTCGGGCGGCACCGGCGGTTGGCGTTGTGGGGCGCTTCCCTGGCACCGGCGGCCCCCGTGCGGGGACCGACCGCCACGATGGGCGGGCCGGCGCATCTGGCCGGCGCGGGGGAGCGAACTGGATACGGGTCGACGGCACCCCGCCCCGAGAACCGGGCCGAGGCGCTGATGCAACCGAGGCGGGACATAGCAGTTCGGCCGGAGGGGGGCAAGGGATCCGTTGGCGCGTCGATGGCCGCCCGCGCAGTCACCGCTCAACAGCCCTCGCCCCCGCCCGGAACGGCCAGTCGACGACGCCCGCGGCCCACAGCGCCCACCACACGAAGACGGGTTGGAAGGCGAGGCGCGGCGCGTGGTACCACCAGGAGGACGGGATCGACGGCAGGTTCACGTTGTCGATCGCGTGCTTGACGTTGGCTGGATACACGCAGACCGCATAGGCCGCGAAGGCCCAGCCGGCGGCGCAGCGCAGGCGCGGCGTCAACAGCGCCGCGGAACCGACGAGCTCGCACACACCCGTCGCGAGCACGACGTCGCGGGGTGCGGGCACCCAGCCCGGCATGATCGGCAGGAAGGAATCGGGGCTGGCGAGGTGGACGGCGCCGACCCCGGCGTAGATCGCCGCGAGGGTGACGCGGGCGGCGGCCCGGGCTTTCGGATGGGCGAGGGACTCGGGCACGGCGGCGGGGATCTCGATCGGGGGCCTCGATCAACGGTCCGGCGCCCGCGGGGTTGCGCTGATCGGCGCGGCGGCCGACACCGCGTCCCATGACGGCCTCGCCCCCCTTTCCCACCGCACATTCGAATCGCGCCCGCGGGGCGATCGAGGCCGGCTTCGTGCGGGTCGGTGCCCGCACGGAGGTGGTCGGGCCGCACGAGACGGGCGGCTACCGGTTGAGGCTGCCGCGGAGCCGCGGCGCGTGCTGCGAGGCCGTGATCGTCAACACCGGCGGCGGCATGGCGGGCGGCGACCGCGCGGGTTTCACGTTTCGGGCCGAGCGCGGTGCAGCCGTGACCCTCACCACCACGGCGGCCGAGAAGGTGTATCGGGGCGCCGAGGCCGGCGGAGCCTCGGCCGAGACGGCGGTCGACGTGACCCTGGCGCTCGGCGCGGGTGCGGCGCTCGACTGGCTGCCGCAGGAGACGATCCTGTTCGACGGCGCCCGGCTCACGCGCCGCCTGTCGGCCGAGATGGAGCCCGACGCCGCCCTGCTGATGGCCGAGATCCTGGTGTTCGGCCGGCTCGGCATGGGCGAGCGGGTGGCCTCGGGCGCCCTTCGGGACCGCTGGCGGGTGCGGCGCGGCGGGCGGCTGGTCTTCGCCGAGGAACTGGCGCTCGACGGCGACGTGGCGGGGCTGCTCGACCGGCCGGCGCTGGGCGGCGGGGCGCGGGCCTGCGCCACGGTGCTGCTGGTGTCGCCCAAGGCCGAGGGGTTGGTCGAACCCGCCCGCGCGGCGCTGGCCGGGGACGGCGTCACCGGCGGGGTCAGCGCCTGGAACGGGCTCCTCGCGGCCCGCGCCCTGTCGCCCTCGCCAGAGCGGCTGCGCGCCGCTATCGTGCGCCTGCTGTCCGGACTGCGGGGCCGTCCCCTGCCCCGCCTCTGGGCCTGACCCGGAGGCCGCCCGTGAACCTGACGCCGCGCGAGAAGGACAAGCTGCTCATCGCCCTGGCCGCGCAGGTGGCCCGACGGCGGCTGGAGCGCGGCGTGAAGCTGAACCACCCCGAGGCGGTGGCCCTGATCACCGACATGGTGGTCGAGGGCGCGCGCGACGGCCGCAGCGTGGCCGATCTGATGCGGGCGGGCTCGGAGGTGCTGCGCGGCGATCAGGTGATGGAGGGCGTGGCCTCGATGATCCACGACGTGCAGGTGGAGGCGACGTTCCCGGACGGCACCAAGCTCGTCACGGTGCACCACCCGATCCGCGGCGCCGACGACACGCTCGTGCCCGGCGAGGCGCTGCCGGCCGCGGGCGACATCACGATGAACGAGGGCCGCGAAACGCTCACCCTCAAGGTCGAGAACGGGGGCGACCGACCGGTCCAGGTCGGGTCGCACTACCACTTCTTCGAAACCAACCCGGCGCTGCGCTTCGACCGCCCGCGGACCCGCGGCTTCAGGCTCGACATCCCGGCCGGCACAGCCGTGCGCTTCGAGCCGGGCCAGAGCCGCGACGTGCGGCTCGTGGCGCTGGCCGGCGCGCGGGACGCCTACCGCTTCCGCGGCGAGGTGATGGGGGTGCTCTGAGCCGCCATCGTCAGGCGGTTCAGAAAGCGTCGTCGCCGATGCCGACCGAGCCGATCCCGCCGTTGTCGAAGGCCGATTCCAGCGGGGCTTGATGCTGCATCGGCGCCGCGAAGCGGGCCTTGGCCTCCTCGAAGGAGATCGTCGTGCTGCGGCCCTCGGCCACCAGCTTCCGGCCCGACGGGTCTGCGCCGCGGCGCACCACCCCGGCGTCGAGCGCGGCGACGCGCTGCGTCACGCTCGGGTAATGCGGAGCGAAGGCGTAGTCCGGCCGCGACAGGCTGCCCGAAGCATAATCGTCGTCGATGCCGGCATCCGGGCCGGGGCTGTCGTGGAAGCCGCCGACGGAGTCGAAGTGCGGTCCGCCGAAGCCGCCGCGCGCCGCGCCGTAGCCAGCCACCTGGCCGAGCCCGGCATTGCCGCGCGTGATGGTGTCGCCCGCCTGGTCGCCGTAGAACACGTCGCCGCCGGTGCGGAACGGCCCGAAGTAGTATAGGCGCGGATCGTTCCAGCCGTGCTGGCGGACGATGTAATCGTCGGCGAAGTCCGGGACCGCCGCGACCGCGACGGGCCGCGCATCGGCCCGGCGCCGGATGGTCAAGGGCCGAGCCTGCGCGCTGCGGACGGCGCGGGGATGCGCGACGGGCCGGGCCGTGGCGGGACGGAGGACGGGCGCCTCGGCGGCCGAGGCCACCTCCGGCGCGAGCGCCCCGACCGCGAGGGCGGCGATCAGCGCCAGGGCGCGGTGGGGATGGTTCTCGGCCATGGCGGCGACTCCGGAGCGGCGCGGCGGGCTCGGGGAGCCAAACCCACGCTCATGTCTTCGGGTCGACAACGCGGCGGTGGCGCGGAGGATGCCGCGGTCGCCGCGCATGGTTGACACGCGCCCGGCGCGGGCCTCCTGGCCCCTGGGTCGGCCGGTCAGTTCTGGCGGGCGATCATCATGTTCTTGATGTTGGAGATCGCCTTGGCGGGGTTGAGCCCCTTGGGGCAGGCCTTGGCGCAGTTCATGATGGAGTGGCAGCGGTACAGGCGGAACGGGTCCTGCAGCGTGTCGAGTCGCTCGCCGGTCGCCTCATCGCGCGAGTCGATGAGCCAGCGATAGGCCTGCAGCAGCGCCGCCGGGCCGAGGT
>CAXTFP010000323.1:0-4506 GCA_964243135.1 uncultured Lichenihabitans sp. | reverse complement strand
CCGGCTGTGTTCAAAATCAACCCGCACCACCTCATTCCGGGACCATACACCTAGGGGTTCGTCACATCCGACATAATAGAGGTAGGCTGTGGCGATGGGTGTTAGAGCCACCCCTTTCAACGTGCGATGTTGGTTCATAGATCGAGTGAATGACGGAAGCATCGGCAAGAAAAGGTCAGGATCGGCGGGCCGTTCTGGAGCGTTTTGAGCAGCATAGCCCAGCCAGTGTCATGGCGCGAACGGTATTGGAGCGAGCACTGCCGGCCGACTGGATCGACGAAGTGTTCAACGCCCACCGTCGCTACCAGTATGCGCGGGAGCTTCTGTTCTCCACCATCGTCGGATTGATGCCCGTGGCGTTGGGCCCGCGTCCCTCGCTTCACGCGGCGGACCTTCAGATAGAGAATCTGCCGGTGTCGCTGACCGTGCTCTACGGCAAGGTGAACAAGACCGAGCCGGACGTCTCGCCCCGATGATGGCCGGCCTGGGCCAGAGGGTGGTCCTGTCCGGCTGGGCGGTTCGCGTGCTCGACGGCCATCATTTCCCGGGACCGAGAAGCGCATCGCACCGTTGCGCGGCCATGGCGGTGCGGCGCTGCCCGGCCGAGCCCTGGTGGTCTACGATCCCGACAGCGGCCTCGTGCTCGACATGGTGGGCGGCGAGGACGCCTACGAGAGCGAACGCGCTCTGGCGACGCGCCTGATCGAGAAGGCCGGGCCGGGGCAGGTGTGGATGGCGGATCGCCACTTCTGTATCAAGGTCCTGCTGGACGGCTTGGCCGAGGTACAGGCCTGTTTCATCTGCGCGAGCACACGAAACATCCCCGCGTGGCGGAACGGGGCGCGTGGCACGACGGCGGCCGGATCGAAACCGGAACGGTCCGCGAACAGGCCATCACGCTCGAAGGCCACACGACATCCTGACGCTGCATCGAACTCACCCTCGACGTTTCCACCGAGGCGGGCGACATGACGATCTGCCTGCGGACCAACATGCCTCCCGACGTCGACATGCGCTAGATCGCCAGAGCCTATCGCGGGCGCTGGAGCGTTGAAGGCATGTTCGGGCGTCTGGAAAGTGTGCTGCACAGCCAGATCGCGGCACTTGACCAGCCCCGTGCCGCCCTGCTGGTCTTCGCGGTCTCGGTGCTGGCCTACAACGTCCTGGCCCTGGTCGCCCGCTCCGTGGAGCGCGCCCATGAACCGGCGCCCGAGGTCTCGTTCTTCCACCTCGTCGTGCAGATCCGGAGCGGGTACTCGGGCATGATGATCGCCCTGCCGCCCCAACATTGGGCCGCACTCGACAACACGACGGTCGGACTCGCTGATCGACTGCTCCAATTGGCAAAACGGATCAGACCCAAAGCATCGCCACCGGCAAGCGCGGGCCCAAGCCTCAAAAGCCCAAGGGCCACGGCGACGGCGCCATCGCACGAGCCCACATGGCCACAGCCCGCGTGATGGCGAAAAAGTTAGCACGTCGAAAGGGGTGGGGCTGAGTGCCTACAGGGCTCCGGCCCCAAATCCACAAAGGGCCGAGGAGCACTCGAGTTCGCGCGGACGGAGCGCTCGGGCTGAGCGCCGACCCTCGAATCCGTCATCGTTTGGCAGATGCCGCGCGCAGATGCTGCCGGACTCCCCGTCGATCCCCGCCGACTCAGGCGGCGGCCGGCGCGGCCCGGCCGGGGGTCAGGCGCTCGCTCGCCAGCGCGTCGCGGGCGCCCGCGTAGCCGCTCTCGGCATATTCGGCGTCCTCGTTCACCTGCCACACGTCGAAGCGCCGCTCGCCCGCCAGGATGTTCTCGACCGTCAACATGGCGGTCATCATGGCGTGGTCCTGGTTGTTGTAGCGGTGCATGCCGTTGCGGCCGACCATGTGCAGCGTCGGGTAGTCGTGTTCGAGCTCCAGCCGCACGGCCGAAACCTTGGCCGCGTAGCCGTCGTCGTAGACCGGATAGGCCTTGGGCTGGCGCACCACGCAGGCGTCGACCACGTCGGCCGAGGAGATCAGCCCGATGTGGTCGATCTCGCGCTTGGCCAGCGCCACCAAGTCCTCGTCCGACGAGGTCCACAGCCCGTCGCCCTCGAAGCAGAAATATTCGAGCCCGAGGCAGGTGAACCCCTCCTCGGGGATCAGCTCGGGCGACCAGGAGCGGAAGTTCTGCACGCGGCCGACGTGGACCGCGGGGTCGTGGATGTAGACCCAGTTGTCGGGGAAGTCCCGCGACGTCCGGGCGATCAGCGCCACGGTGAGGAAGTCGCGGTAGCGCAGCGCCCGCGCGTGCAGCCTGCTCAGCGGCGCCGGCCGCAGCGCCTCGACGAGGTCGTGGATCGCGGCCGACGACACCACGTGCCGCGCCGTCACCGTGGCGCGCTCCCCCTCGGCCGACACCGTCGTGGCGGTCCAGAGCCGCCGGTCCGCGTCCCACGCCAGCGTGTCGAGGCCGCGGTCCATGTCGATCCGCCCGCCCATCGCCCGCATCCTGGCGGCCGCCGCCTCCCACATCATGCCGGGGCCCCGGCGGGGGTAGCGGAAGGACTCGATGAGGGTCTTGATCGCGCCGCTGCCGGCGCCGCCGCGCCGCAGGCCGAGCGAGCGCCTGAGCGCATCCGTCAGGGCCGAGAACAGGTCGAGGCCCTTGATCCGCTGCGACGCCCAGTCGGCCGAGATCTCGTCGCAGGACATGCCCCACACCTTCTCGGTGTAGGCCTTGAAAAAGATCGAGAACAGCCGCTCGCCGAAGTTGTTGCGCACCCACTGATGGAAGGTCGCGGGTTCGGCCACGGGCCGGGCCCTGGCCAGCAGGTAGGACCCCACGCAGGCGGCGCTCGTCAGGGGCCCCAGGTTGCGCAGCGCCTCGAAGGCCTTCAGCGGGTAGGAGTAGAACTTGCCGCGGTAGAAGATGCGCGACAGGCGCGGCCGCTCGATGAAGTCGTGGGGCAGGATCTCGTCCCACAGGGCCGTCACCTCGCGCGACTTCGAGAAGAAGCGGTGGCCGCCGATGTCGAACAGGTAGCCCTTGTAGTCGACCGTGCGGCTGATGCCGCCGACGTGGTGCGGGTCGCGCTCGATCACGCGCACGTCCCGCCCGGCCTTGGCCAGCAGGTAGCCCGCCGTGAGCCCGGCCGGGCCGGCGCCGACGATCAGGATATCGGTGTCGGGCCGCATGGCGATCCTGGGTTGATGGAGAGCCGGTGAGCGAAGGCCCGCGACGGCCCGGACGGATGGAGCGTGGTGCGGGCGTGCCGCCGTCCGACGGGGCGGGCACGGCCGCAGGCTGACGCAGGGAGCTTGAGACGGCGTAAACGCGGGCTTCGCGGCACGGGGCGGCTTCAACCGCTCCTTAAGCATGAGGGCCCATGTTGCCCCGGATTGCGATCGGGACGGGTGGTGCCATGGATCACGCAGGGGGCCGGGCATCCGCCGCGCCGCGCGCCTGGAGGACGCGCGCGCTGCCGTGGGCTTCGCTGCTCCCCCTCCTGCTGCTGCTGCGCCCTTATGGCGGTCTGATCCAGGACGCGCGGATCTATCTCGGGCGCGGCCTGGCGGATCTTCGGCCGGACGGCCTCGGCCGGGACGTGCTGTTCGCCGACGATCCCCAGACGGGCTACAGCCTGATGCGGCCGCTCATGCGTGCCCTGCTCGGCCGCGTGCCGGCCGGCGAAGCGTCGATGCTGCTGGTCGCCCTCGGCCTGTTGCTGTGGCTCGCCGCCGCGATCGTCCTGGTCCGCGGCCTGACGGCGCGGTCCGGCCCGGCGCGCGACGCCGCCGCGCCGCTGCCCGGCTTGGTCGCCTGGGCCGGCGTCGTCGCCGTGCTGGCGCTGCCGGCCGATTACGGCGCCTTCGGCATCTTCGGCTATGCGGAGGCCGTCGCCACCCCGCGCATCTTCGCCGAAGCGGCCGTGCTCGCCGGCCTCGCGTCCCTGATGCGGGAGCGGCGCGCCTTCGGCCTCGCCTGGCTCGCCCTGGCGCTGGTCCTCCATCCCCTGATGGCGCTGCCGGGCCTGGGGATCGCGGCGGTGCTGCTGGTGCGCGACGACCGCCGCTGGCTCCTGCCGCTCGCCGCCGGAGCGGCCGGCCTCGTCGGCGCGGCGGTTCTGGGCCTTCCTCTGGTGGGGCGGCTCGTCGTGCCGATGGACGAGGCGTGGTCGTCCATCCTCCGGGCGCGCAGCCTCAACCTGTTCCCCAGCCTGTGGCCCGCCGAGGCCTATGCCCGGATCGCCTGCCGGCTGGCCGCCGTCCTCATGGCCGGCGGCCTGCTGCCGGGCCGCCCCCGTGCCCTGCTGTGGGGTACGGCCGCCGTCGCGCTGGCCGGCGTCGCAGCGTCGCTGGTCCTCGGCGCTCTCGCGCCCCGCGTCCTGCTCGTCCAGTCGCAGCCGTGGCGGGCGCTCTGGCCGTTGGCGGTGCTGGGCACCGGCGGGCTGGTCCTGGCGGTCGTCGCGTCGTGGCGGCGCGGCCGCGGGGCGGCCCTCGCCGCGGCGGTGCTCGTCGCGGCCTGGTGCGCGG
>CAXTFP010000322.1:0-4513 GCA_964243135.1 uncultured Lichenihabitans sp. | reverse complement strand
GCCGCACCTCGCCCGATCCTCGATCCCGCCCGTGCCGCTGCCGAGCGACGTGACGGCACCGTCCGACCGCGCTTCGGCCCGGTCGACCTCCGCCGGCCTGGGCGGCGAGCTGCCACTCCCGCGATGAGGATCGCGATGCCGTGCCGGCTCGGACGCTGACCGATTTCTTAAATATTTCGAAGCAGACTCATCTGCGTCGCGGACAAAGGAAGCTTTGATGACTTCAGGAACGATCGAGCGTCGCGTGGCACCCCGTTTCGCCGTGGTCTGCACGGGTGAACTGGCCTATGGGAGCACCGTGGCAAGCGTCCAGATCAGCGACATGTCGGTGACGGGCTGCGGCATCGACCTGAAGGCCCTCCCGGCCGACGCGAACGACAGCGTCGGGCATGCGGCGGTCCTGAACGTCAGGCCGAGCGGCGCGTCCGCGCCTCCCGTGATGCTGCCCGTGGTCATCAACAACTGCCGCGCGGGCGGCAATGGCCTGAGGCTGGGCCTGCAGTTCCGGCGGCTGTCGATGCCGCAGATGCGCAACCTGATCGGGATTCTCGAACAGGTGGTGACGGATCCGAGCTGAGCGCCCGGGCTGCCGCGGCCGCCCGGTCTTCCGCTTCGATCTCACCCGGCCGCCGTCGCGACCATCCGCTCCAGCCGCATCACGACCCGGGCGACGTGGTAGCGGGCGACGATCTCGTGGCGCTCGTCCCCGAGCGGCACGGCGATGACGGCCGTGCGCGCGGCCGATACGTCCACCTCCAGGGCCTCCACGAGCCAGGACTCCAGGCCGTCGAGGAACACCATCACGGCCGCCGTATCGAGCGTCGCGCTCGACACGAGGTCGCGCGCATGGATCAGCGCATCGTAGGCCGATTGCCGCAACCGCATGCTGGCTCTCCGACGTTCGCGCGCCGCGGATCGGTCAGCAGGACGGGAAATGCACCGCCTGACGGCGCGAGGACGTGAGCAAGATACCGTCTCTTCCACGCATAGACATGTCCCGCTCGGCGCCGGTCGGCGCTCTGACGAGAGTGCGGTCGACATCCCAAGGTAGCCGGAGGGCGACAGTCCGGTCAACTCGCGGGCAGCGGTCGGGCAGAGTCGCCCGATGATGGACGATCTCCATCCGCGGGACTTCGGCGATGAGCGCCGGACGGCCCGGCCGTCCGGCGTGGCCCCCCTGGACGCAAGCCCCGGGTTTCGGCACCGCGTCACGGCCGTGGCGGGGCAAGGCCCCGTCAGACGGCGGCGGAGGACCCCTGCACCTCGAGCCGCTCGGCCGCGTGGGCCTCGACGATCAGGCTCGCGCCACGCTGGCGCGTCGCGTAGGCGAGCGCCCATTGCGCGCTGACCAGCACCCTGTTGCGGTAGGAGATCAGGAAGGCGATGTGGGCGACGGCCCAGGTCAGCCAGGCCGGGCGCCCCGTCAGGTGGACCGGCCCGAACTCGGCTACGGCCTCGTAGCGGCCGATGGTGGCGAGGATGCCGTAGTCGCGGAAGGCGAAGGGCGCCGGAGAAGGACGCCCGCGCAGCCTCCGCCGGACTACACCCGCGACGTAGGCGCCCTGCTGCTTCGCCACGGAAGCGAGGCCGGGGTAGGGTCGGCCGTCCGGTCCCATGACCTGCGCCGCGTCCCCGATGACGTGGATCTCGGGATGCCCCGGCACCCCGAGCCGGCCGTCGACCGCCACGCGGCCGCCCCGTGCGGGCTCCACGCCGAGCCATTCCGCGACCGGCGTCGGCTCCGTGCCGGCCGTCCAGACGATCGTCCCGGCTCGCACCGTCTCGTCCCCGAGTTCGACCTCGCCGTCCCGGATACCGGTGACGCGCTTGTCGAGCTGGATCTCGACGCCGAGCCTTCGCAGCGAATCGACGGTGTAGGAGGACAGGTCGGGCGCGAACTCGGCCAGCACGCGATGTCCCGCGTCGACCAGCAGGACGCGGGCCCGCCCGGGCGCGATGGCGTAGTCGCGCTGGAGGACATCCCCGATCATCTCGGCGATCGCGCCCGCCATCTCGACGCCGGTCGGGCCGGCGCCGATCAGCACGAAAGTCAGGAGGCGCGACCGCTCAGCCTCGTCCCGCGTGTCGGCAGCGCGTTCCAGGGCCGACAGGATGTCGGTGCGCAGGCGGACGGCGTCGTCGAGAGACTTCAGGCCGGGGGCGGCCCGAGCCCATTCCCCGTGGCCGAAGTATCCGGTCCGCGACCCGGTGGCGATCAGGAGTTCGTCGTAGGGGATCGTCCGCCCGTCGCCGCAGATCACCCTGCGCTCCCGCGTGTCGAGGCCGGTGACGCTCGCCATGAGGATGCGGCTCCGGTCCGAGACCGGGATGACGGTCCTCAGGGAGGCGGCGATGTCGGAGGGCGACAGCGAGGCCGTGGCGACCTGATACAGCAGCGGCTGGAACAGGTGGTGGTTGTTGGTGTCGACGACCGTGAGGTCGACCTCCGGGTCGTTCGCGAGGGGCAGCGCGGCCTGAAGGCCGCCGAAGCCGGCCCCGACGATGACCACCCGGCACCGCGGCGGTGGACCGCCGCGCCCGCCCGCGCCGGCGTCGCGCCGGGGTGCCGGCCTGGCCGAGCGCGCCAGGATCAGCGCGGCCCCGCCCGCCGCGAGGGCCAGGAGGGCGTGCTTGCGCTTCGGTCGGGCCATGGATCTCACCTCGCGGGACGATGATGCCGGGAAGCCAGCGCCCGTCAGCGCTGCATCTGCATCTGCATCGTCTCGTTCATCTGCGTCATGTTGCGGTTGAGGTGAGCCATGATCCACAGCGAGCCGCCGATCAGGAGCACGACGATCAGCACGCCGAAGGCGAGCGCCATGACGTTGTTGGTGTTGTCGGGGCCGGTGGTGATGTGCAGGAAGAACACGAGGTGCACGCCCATCTGGGCGATGGCGAAGACGATCAGCGCTATGGGGATCGCCGGCGCCCAAACGTAATGGGTGCGCAGCACGCCGAAGGATGCCGCCGTGAGCAGCAGGGCCAGCGCGAGGCCGATCAGGTAGCCGCGGATGCCCTTGCCGATGTCCTCCTGGCCGTATTCGTCGCTCGGCGCGGTGTCGGTGTGGTGACGGTCGTCGTGCGTGGCGTGGCTCATGTGATGACTCCCATCAGGTAGACGACCGTGAAGACCGCCACCCAGACGATGTCGAGCGCGTGCCAGAACAGCGCGAAGCACATGGTGCGGCGCATGATGTCGTCCCGGAACCCCTTGGTGAAGACCTGCGCCATCATGGTCAGCAGCCACAGGAGGCCGATCGTGACGTGCAGCCCGTGGCAGCCCACCAGCGTGAAGAAGGCCGACAGGAAGGCGCTGCGGGACGGGCCCGCGCCCCGCCCCACGAGGTCGATGAACTCCAGGGCTTCGAGGGCCACGAAAGAGGCCCCGAGCAGGAAGGTGACGGCCATCGAGGCCTGGAAGACGAGGTGCTTGCGGGCCACCATGGCGAGGCTCGCAAGACCGCAGGCGAAGCTCGACAGGAGCAGCAGCACCGTTTCGGTCGCGGTGTTCTGCAGGTCGAACAGGTCCTGGCCGGTCGGGCCGTCGGCCGTTCCGCCGTGCAGCACCGCGTAGCCCGCGAAGAAGGCCGCGAACATGATGATGTCGCTGAGCAGGAAGATCCAGAAGCCGTAGCCCACGACGATCCGCTTCGAGGACGGGCCGCCGATGCCCCGGCCCGTCGCCTTGGAATCGCCCGCGCCGTCGTGGGCGTGGCCGAGGTGGTTGGGGTCCGGGCGGGCCCGGACGAGGCGCGGCGAGGCGGCTGCGGCGTCGCTCACGCGGCGACCTTGCGGCGGAGGGTCGAGAGGGCGTGGGCGCGCGTGGCCCGGTTGGCGCGGTCCAGGCGGGCCACCTCGTCGGCGGGGATCTCATACTCGACCGTGTCGCGCCAAGCGAAGACCACGAAGGTCGCGAAGGCGCCCACGAACCCCAGGATCGCCAGCCACCAGATGTGCCAGATCATGGCGAAGCCGATGACGGTGGCGAAGAACGCGCAGGTGAAGCCGGTGGGGCTGTTCAGCGGCATCTCGATGTGTTCGTAATCGGGCTCCTCGCGCTGGCCCGCCTGGTCGCGGGCGCGCTGCTTCGTGCCCCAATAGGCTTCCTCCCCCTGCACCTGCGGCAGGACCGCGAAGTTGAACACGGGCGGGGGCGAGGCCGTGGCCCATTCGAGGGTGCGGCCGTCCCAGGGGTCGCCCGTCACGTCGCGCAGCTCGTCGCGGCGGCGGATGGAGACCACGAGCTGCGTGATCTGGCACACGACGCCGACCAGCATGATGCCGGTGCCGAAGCCCGCGACCAGCACCCAAGGGTGCCAGCCCGGCACGTCGTAGTGCTGCAGGCGCCGCGTCATGCCGAGCAGGCCCAGCACGTACATCGGCCCGAACACGACCACGAAGCCCGTGATGGAGAACCAGAAGGCCGCCTTGCCCCAGCCCTCGTGCAGCTTGAAGCCGAACGCCTTGGGGAACCAGAACGTGTAGCCCGCGAAGGCCGCGAACAGCACGGAGC
>CAXTFP010000321.1:0-4515 GCA_964243135.1 uncultured Lichenihabitans sp. | reverse complement strand
GGTCAAGGTCATGGCGGTGGGCGTGGCGGCCATCGTGGCGTCCATAGCCGCGCTATTCTTCCTCATCGGGCAGTCGCACCGCGCCGACCGGGCCTCGACGCCGCTGACGCCCCAGCAGCTCGCCGTCATCGTGCCGCCCGGCCCCCGTCTCCAGGACCATCCGCTTCACGACATCGCGGCCGAGCGGAAGCGCGAGGACGACCTGCTGAACGCCTATGCCTGGACCGACCGGGCCCGCGGCACCGCGCGGATCCCCCTCGCGCGCGCCTCGGCGCTGGTGATCGGCCGCCCGCTCGACCCGCCCCCGGCGCCCGGGGCGGCGCGGCCGTGACCCGCCGGGACCCCCGCCCATGAACGGCGCCGGCAACGCCCTCGACATTTGGCCGCGGGCGGCTTCGGCCAGCGCGGTCGAGGCCGACCACCTGATCCTGGCCTTCACGGTGCTGACGCTGTTTCTCACCGTGCCGATCTTTGTCGCCATCTCCTGGTTCGCCCTGCGCTACCGGCAGGGCGTGAAGGCGAACCGGCAGCATGGCGAGGCGCGCAGCGCCGCCATCGAGATGACCTGGATGATCGGCCCCTTCCTGCTGACCCTGTTCTTCTTCGCCTGGGGCGCGCGGATGTTCATCGGCCACAAGACGCTGCCGGCCGGCGCGCTGCAGGTCGATGCCATCGGGCGGCAGTGGATGTGGAAGTTTCAGCACCCCGGCGGCCAGTCCGAGATCGACGACCTCCACGTGCCGGCCGGGCAGGACGTCGTGCTGCACATGATCTCGCAGGACGTCATCCACGCCCTCTACATCCCGGCGCTGCGCATCCAGATGGACGTGCTGCCGGACCGCTATACGGACATGTGGTTCAAGGCCGACAGGCCGGGCACCTACCACCTGTTCTGCTCGGAATATTGCGGCACCGACCATTCCGTGATGGGCGGCATGCTCACCGTCATGGACCCGGCCGACTATCAGGGGTGGCTCGGCCGCTCGGGCTCGGACGTGACGCTGGCGGCGGCGGGCGAATCGCTCTTCGCCTCCTACGGCTGCTCGGGCTGCCATGGGGGCCAGTCGACCGTGCGGGCGCCCTCGCTGGCCGGGCTCTACGGCCGGCCGGTGCCGCTGGAGGACGGCCGCACCGTGGCGGCGGACGACAGCTATCTGCGCCGCAAGATCCTCGACCCGAACGACGATCTCATCGCCGGCTACCGGCAGGTGATGCCGAGCTTCAGGGGCGTCATCGCCGAGGACGACCTCCTGCGGCTCGTCGCCTACATCAAGTCCACCGGTCTCAGGACGGGAAGCGCCGATGACATACGCAACGCGCCGTGACGCCCACGTGCCGCACGGCACGATCGACGCTCCCCAGGACTACCTCCACATCACCCACACGCTGCGGTCGTGGTTCCTCACCACCGACCACAAGCGGATCGGCATCCTCTACCTCATCTCGATCACGGGCTTCTTCGTCGTCGGCGCGGCGGCCGCGGGGCTACTGCGCCTGTCGCTGGTTGTGCCGGACGGCTCCATCTTCACCAACGACACCTACAACAAGCTGTTCACCATCCACGGCGTCGTGATGGTGTGGTTCTTTCTCATCCCGTCGATCCCCGCGACCTTCGGCAACTTCCTCCTGCCCCTCATGATCGGCGCGAAGGACCTGGCCTTCCCGCGGCTCAACACGACGAGCTGGTACGTCTTCATGACGGGGGCGTGTTTCGCGCTGCTGGCGGTTCTGCTCGGCGGCATCGACACGGGCTGGACCTTCTACGCGCCTTATTCGACCACCTATTCCAACACCTACGTGTCGCTGGCGCTGATCGGCGTCATCGTGGTGGGCTTCTCGTCGATCCTGACGGGGCTCAACTTCGTCGTCACGGTCCACACCATGCGGGCGCCGGGCATGACGTGGTTCCGCATGCCCATCTTCATCTGGACCATGTACGCCACCAGCATGATCTTCCTGCTCGCCACGCCGGTCATCACGGTGGCGCTGATCCTGCTCGTCATGGAGCGGAGCTTCGGCATCGGCGTCTTCGACCCCAAGCTCGGTGGCGACCCCGTGCTGTTCCAGCACCTGTTCTGGTTCTACTCGCACCCGGCCGTCTACATCATGGTGCTGCCCGGCATGGGCGTCATCAGCGAGATCGTGCCGGCCTTCTCCCAGAAGCGCATCTTCGGCTACAGGTTCATCGCCTACGCGTCGATCGGGCTCGCCACGATCACCTTCTTCGTGTGGGGCCACCACATGTTCGTCAACGGGCAGAGCGACTACGCCAGCGTCACCTTCTCGTTCCTGAGCTTCGCCGTGGCGGTGCCCTCGGCCGTCAAGGTCTACAACTGGACCGCGACGATCCACAAGGGCACGCTGCGGCTCGACACGCCCATGCTCTACGCCATGGGCTACATCGGGCTCTTCGTGCTGGGCGGGCTGACGGGGCTGTTCCTGGCCACGCTGGCGATCGACGAGCACGTCCACGACACCTACTTCGTCGTGGCGCATTTCCACTACATCATGGTGGGCGGCACCATGCTGGCCTTCCTGGGCGGGCTGCACTTCTGGTGGCCGAAGTTCACGGGCCGCCTGTACAACGAGGCCTGGGGCCGCATCTCGGCCGTCCTGCTCTTCGTCGGCTTCAACGTGACGTTCTTCCCGCAGTTCATCCTGGGCTATCTCGGGATGCCGCGGCGCTACCACGCCTACCCGGAGGAGTTCCAGCTCCTGAACGTGCTGTCCTCGGCCGGGGCCACGATCCTGGCCTTCGCCTACGTGTTCCCCATGGTGTACCTGCTCTACTCGCTCTGGTACGGCCGGAAGGCGCCCGGCAATCCGTGGAACGCCAAGGGACTGGAGTGGATGACGACCTCGCCGCCGCCGCTGCACAACTTCCTCAAGCCCCCGGTGGTCGACTTCGAGGCCTACGACTACGACCACAGGGCGGACGAGTCGTGAGCGGGGCGCTGGCCGAGAGCGTCGGCGTCGAGGTCATCGAGCAGTTCACCACGGCCGAGCAGCAGCGCCACGCCGGGCAGCTCGGCATGTGGGCCTGGCTGGTGACGGAACTCCTGCTCTTCGCCGGGCTGTTCCTCGTCGCGGTGATCCTGCGCGTGCAGTACCCCGAATCGGTGCACCGTGCCGTGGCGCAGCTCAAGTTCTGGATCGGCGCGGGCAACACGGGCGTGCTGATCGTGTCCAGCCTCACCATGTCCTGCGCCATCGAGGCGTCGCGGCTCGGGCTGCAGCGCGTGACGGTGTCCGCGATGTTCGCGACGGCGGCGCTCGGCGCGCTGTTCCTCATGCTCAAGGGCTACGAGTGGTACGCGGACATCCAGGAGGGGATGGCGCCTTTCCTGAACCGTCCCTTCGCGCTCGCCGACGACAAGCCGTCGACGCTCTTCGTCGATCTCTACTGGGTGACGACGGGCCTGCACGGGCTCCACCTGATCACCGGCGTGTCGCTGCTGACGGGCCTTGCCCTGATGGCGCGGGCCGACGGCTACCTGTCGCGCCACCAGAACCGGATCGAGGTCTTCGGCCTCTACTGGCACTTCATCGACCTGATCTGGATCATCGTGTTCCCGCTGCTCTACGTGATCGGGAGGTAGGGCGTGGAGGGCGCGTTCTTCACCGAGGGGCAGGCGCGCGAGCTGCTGCGGCGCATGGGCCTGCCGCTGCGGGTCTTCGCCGGGCTGATGCTGTCGCTGGGCACCCTCGTGCTGCTCGGCGCCATGGCGCCGTTCCCGACCGTGTGGGCGATCGAGCTCGCGGTGCTGCTTGTCATGGTGGCGAGCGTGCTGCTGTTCTCGATGGAGATCCTGCGGGAGCCGCCGCTGATCCGGCTCTACTCCGTGCTCGGTTTCTGCTGGCTCTGCATCCTGTTCGGCATGACGCTGATCGACTATCTCACGAGGGGCCGCTGGCCGCTGTGACGACGCTGATTTTAATACAGGATTGAATTGGTTTCAAAAGGCCCTCGGCCTTTTGCGGGTTTCAGGGCAGAGCCCTGAACAGGTTTCAGAGCTGTTCTTCAGGGCTTCGCCCTGAGATCCGCCAAAGGGCGAGCCCTTTGGAATCCATTCATGAATTTGAGCAGATCGATTCCATCAACTCTTGCCGAAAGTCTCGTCGAAGCTGTAGCCCGCGCCCCGCACGGTGCGGATCGGGTCGCGCTCCCGCCCGCGCGACAGCGACTTGCGCAGCCGGCCGACGTGCACGTCCACCGTCCGCTCGTCGATCTCCACCGACTGCCCCCACACGCCGTCGAGCAGTTGCGAGCGCGAGAAGACGCGGCCCGGCCGCTCCATCAGGTAGTCGAGCAGGCGGAACTCGGTCGGGCCGAGGTGGATGTCGCGCATCCCGCGGCGCACTCGGCGCGTTTCGCGGTCGAGGTCGAGGTCGCCGGCCGTCAGGCGGCTCGCCACCCGCTCGGGGCGGGCCCGGCGCAGCAGCGAGCGCACGCGCGCCATCAGCTCCGGCACCGAGAAGGGCTTCGTCACGTACTCGTCGGCGCGGGTCGACAGG
>CAXTFP010000320.1:0-4517 GCA_964243135.1 uncultured Lichenihabitans sp. | reverse complement strand
AACGGCTCTCGAGCGGCTCGGCGGACGGGATCTCACGGCGCGACATGGTCACCTCCTCTGGAATTCGGGGGACATCAGGGCCAGGGCGAGGCCCTGCTGTCGCGACTCGGCGCGCGACACCGCGTCCCGCGTCTCGGGCGAGAGTGCCGCCCCGGCGGCGGCCTCCATCAGGGCGAGGGGGTCGGCACTGCCCTTGAAGCTGCGGGCCACCTGCGCCGATACGTCGAGACGCAGCTTGATCCCCTCGGGCGAGGCCCAGTCGGCGGCGGTGTCGGGGAAGCCGTCGGGGCCGGGCGGCTCCCACAGCGGCTGGCCCAGCGCCCGCAGCCCGTTCAGCATCGGGCCGGGGTCCGCGAGCGGGGTGCCGAGCAGCCGGGCGGTCGCGACGAGGAAGTCCGACGGGCTGCGGATCTTCGCTGGCGCCGCCCAGGCCTCGGGCAGGTCGACCAAGGCGGCGCCGACGGCGTGGAGATCGCCGTCACGCGCGCGAAACACGGAAGCGATGCGCTCGACCGCGGCCGGCGGCGGCTCGTCCGCGACGAAGTGGCGGACGAGCTTGGCGGCCACGTGCCGGGCCGTGGCGGGGTGGCGCGCGATGTCGTTCAGCGCCGCCTCGCCCTGGCCGAAGCCGCCTGCGGGGTAAGCGCGACCCGCGACCATCTGGTCGCCGGGCTCGTGCATGTCGGCGTCGAACACGAAGGCCCCGGGCTCGCCCGTGCGGCCCTCGCGGCCCGCGAAGGTCCAGCCCGTGATGACGCGCGCCAGCGACGTCACGTCGGCCTGGCCGTAGCCGCCGCCGACCCCCAGCGTGTGCAGTTCCAGGATCTCGCGAGCGAAATTCTCGTTGAGCCCGCGCCTGCCGTTCCCGCCGGCGCGCGACGCGGGGCCGACCGAGCGGGCGTTGTCGAGGTAGAACAGCATGGCGGGGTGGCGCTCGGCCGCGAGCAGCATGTCGGCGAAACGGCCCAGCACGTGGGGCCGGATGGCCTCGCGCTCGAAGGAGCCGGCGCTGGCCCGCAGGACCTCGCCCTTGCCGACCGAGACGCAGAAATGATTCGACCAGAAGGCGACGAGCCGCTCCACGAAGCCCACCTCGGCGTCGCGCGCGGCTTCGAACCGGGCCAGGGCCTCGGCGCGGTAGATGCGGACTTCGGGCTGGAGCGGCGGCTTCGGCGCCTCGGCCGCGCCCGTCATCGCGGAGGGCAGCAGTGCAGGCACGAAGGCGCCCGCCGCGGCCGCGCGCATCGTCTTCCGCTCCTCCTGCGCCGCGAAGGAGGCCTGGATGTTGGCGGCGGTGCCGGCGAGGCCGCCCGCCACGACCCGCTCGGGCGGGATCAGGGCGCAGTCGGGCTGCAGCTCGGCCTTGAGCAGCCCGCGCGGGTCCGACGCCCCCCGCCCGAGGTCGCCGGGGCGGGCGCCGAGGCCGAAGCGGTTGAACGCGGTGACGGCATCGCGCGCTGCATCGCCCGCCATGGGAAGCGTCCTCCGGATCCGGACCGGGGTCGAACTGAGCACGGCGATGTTAGCGGTTCGATGAACGAATGACGGCATAACGGGGACGCGCCGGCCCCGCCGGCCCACCGGAGACCTCCACCATGGCGCAACGGCGCGGCGACTTCCCGCTCAACGCTCCCCGACTCCTCACCTTCCTGGCCTCGCTGCTGCTCGTGCTGGCGGCGGGACTGTCGCTGCGCTTCCACCTGCCGGTCGGGCAGGGGTTCGTGGCCGCGCACCGCTTCCCGATGGCGCTCGCGGGCTACGCGCTGCTCGCCCTGGGGGTGCTGGTGCCGATCCTGTGAGGAGGATCGGGCGGCTAGGAAACGGAGATCCAGGGCGGATTTCGAGATGATGCCGTTTTTCGGGGCATCGCGTCAGTCTGGATTCAAAAGGCCCTCGGCCTTTTGCGGGTTTCAGGGCAGAGCCCTGAAAAGAGTTTTGATGGTCGAACGTCGCGTTCCTGACCTATTTTTACAGGTCGAGAATTGCTCTTCAGGGCTCTGCCCTGAAACCCGCCAAAGGGCGAGCCCTTTGGAATCCACTCTGCGGAAGATATGTTCCGAGCTCAGATGACGGTCGGCGCCGACCATCCTGATAGAAGATCACCATGTCCACAGCCTCCATGACCGAGGATCAGGCCAAGCACCTCTTCGCCGAGCAGGTGAACGAGCTCAGCCGCCAGTCGCGGATCCACGGTCCCGATCCGGATTGCGAGACGTCGCTTGCAGCCATCATCGCGGAGAACGAGGCCGAGTGCCTGAAGATGGAGCGCGCCCTGGCCGATGCGATCGATCGAGAGTGAAAGTGGCGTGACGTCGACACGTCCTCTGATCCGCCTGCGCGCCCTCACCGCGGCGTGAGGCCCAGCCCCAGGAAGATCTTCACGGCCGCCGCGATGCGCCCGTCGATGGCGCTGCGGTCGATCTCGATGCCGAGCAGGGCCTCGTACGACAGGCGGCCCAGCACGAGGCTCAGGAACAGGTCGGCCGCCAGTTCGGCGTCCCCCACGGCCGAGCGCTCGAAGTCGATCGCCTGATGCAGCAGGGTCGCCACGCGGAGCCTGACCGCGCCCCAGCCCGCGTCCTCCAGCGTCGCGGCGAGCTCCGGAAACTGCCCGGCCAGCGACGCCAGCACGCGCTTCAGCGCCACCACGTCGGGGGTGATCGAGCAGTCGAGGACGTGGCGCCCGATCCGAGCCAGCAGGGGTTCCAGCTCGTGGAGGCGCAGGGCGTGTTGCGGGCAGGGGCCGAGCTCGGAGAAGGGCCGCGCCCAGAGCGCCACCCGGTGGCGCAGCACCGCCAGGAACAGCGCGCGCTTGTCGCCGTAGCGCGCGTAGAGCGACGGCTTGCCGGTGCCCGAGGCCGCCGCGATGGCGTCCATCGAGGTGCCGTCGTAGCCGCTCGCCAGGAACATGGTGGTGGCGACGTCGAGCAGGCGCTCCTCCCGGCGCGCCGCCTCCTCGCGCGTCGGCCTGCCGCCCGCGCGTCGTCCCGCCTTCGCGCCGGCCGCCGCCATGCCGTCCCTCTCCTCATCCGCCGCTGATTTAACTTGCCAGGGCAGGCTCGCACAAGATACGGAACTTAACCGTACAGTTTCGATCGCGGCCTCGTGACGAAACGCCACCGCGCCCGGCGCCCGGCCCTCGCCGGGGTGCCCGGGCGGGGCAGAAACCGGGACGGGTTCCGATGCAGTCGATCGATGCGGCGACCCTTCCCGCGCCGGGCGTTCCCCCGCAGCTCCGGCCTCGGCGCGGGCCGCGCGCCGAGGAGATCGCGCTGATGCGCAGCCTGTCGGCCGGCCCGCGGGCCGTGACGTCCGGCCCCATCGGGCGCTGCGTCAAGCGCGACTGGTGCCGGGCCGTGGTGGTCGAGGCCGCCGGCGGGTTCGGCGGCCAAGTCCTCTTCGCCCTCACCGAGGCCGGGCGGGCGCTCATCGCCTGAGGGCGTTTCCTCAGCCCGGCAGCACCGCGGCCCCGTCCAGCAGGTGGGGCAGGGCCCCGAGGGCGCCGTCGCGCAGCGCCTCGGGCAGCAGGGCGTCCGGCAGGTCCTGGTAGCAGACGGGCCGCAGGAAGCGGCGGATCGCCAGCGTGCCGACGGAGGTCGACCGCCCGTCGGAGGTCGCGGGGAATGGCCCGCCGTGGACCATGGCGTGACTCACCTCGACGCCCGTCGGCCAGCCGTTGGCCAGGATGCGCCCGGCCCGCATCTCCAGCACCGGCAGGAGCCGCCTCGCCAGGGCGGTGTCGGCGGGCTCGATGTGCAGCGTCGCCGTGAGCTGGCCTTCGAGCGAAGCCGTGACGCGCAGCAGCTCGTCCTCGTCGCGGCACCGCAGGACGAGGGAGGAGGCGCCGAACACCTCGTGGCCGAGGCTCCGGTCGGCGATGAAGTCGGCGCCCTCCGCGACGAACAGCGCGCCCGCGCCGCGGTTGGCGCCCTCGCCGGCCCGGCCTTCGGCGACCCGGGCGACGCGGCCGTTGCCCTCCAGGGCCTTGCGACCCGCCTCGTAGGCCTGGTGGATGCCGGGCGTCAGCATGGCGGCGGGCGCGTAGCCGGCCAGGGCCGAGGCCGCGGAAGCCACGAAGGCGTCGAGGCCCGGCCCGGCCAGCGCCAGCACGAGGCCGGGATTGGTGCAGAACTGGCCGGCCCCCATCGTCAGCGATCCCACGAAGGCCTGCCCCAGCGCCTCGGCCCGCGCGGCCAGCGCGCCCGGCAGGAGGTAGACCGGGTTGATGCTGCTCATCTCGGCGTAGACCGGGATGGGCTCGGGCCGCGCCGCCGCCAGCGCGGCCAACGCCAGCCCGCCGCCGCGCGATCCCGTGAAGCCCACCGCCTTGATGCGCGGATCCTTCACCAGCGCGGCGCCGGTGTCGTTGCCGCCGAGCAGCAGCGAGAAGGTGCAGGGCGGCAGGCCGTGGGCCGCCACCGCCCGGCGGACCGCCGAGCCCACGAGCTCGCCTGTGCCGGGGTGGGCGGGGTGGCCCTTCACCACCACGGGGCAGCCGGCGGCCAGCGCCGAGGCCG